>JBGSLX010000142.1:0-4515 GCA_041740475.1 Akkermansiaceae bacterium
CGTGAACTCGACGTGGACGTAACAATTGCCTTTCCAAAGATCCATCTTGCGGCCGGTTTGTTCCATCACCCATGCGCCGAGATTTTCATCGGGAACAAACAGGATGGGTCGGTCGGTGGGTGCGAGATTGACGATTTTGACGGCGTTTCCCGAGGTGCAAATCACATCGCACAGTGCTTTGACCGCGCCGGAGCAGTTGATGTAGGCGATGACATAGTAATTTTTCGCGGCGTTTTCTTTGAGAAAATTCTCAAGTTGATCTGCGGGACAGGATTGCTCAAGTGAGCAGCCCGCATCGGCATCGGGCAGGACCACAATTTTGTGAGGGTTCACGATTTTCGCGGTTTCCGCCATGAAGTGGACGCCGCAGAAGGCGATAACATCCGCGTTAGTGGCCTTGGCGTGGTAAGCGAGGCCGAGCGAGTCGCCGACGTAATCCGCGACGTCTTGGATGTCGCCCGTTTGATAATTGTGCGCGAGGATCACGGCGTTGCGTTCCTTTTTCAGCGCGAGGATTTCCTCTTTCAGGTCGAGTGCAGCATGCATAGGAGTGGCGGAAGTTGCAGTGGAAAGGCAGAAGTTCAAATCTTGGGTGAATCAATGACTTCCAGAGTGCCGGTGTGTTTGGCACCGGGCATGACGATGAGTTCGGAGCAGCGCAGCAGGCCGTTGAGCTGGGCGCGTTTTTCCAGAGTGACGGGGCCGGAGCAGGAAATCTGGCCGCGGACTTGGCCATCGATCTTGGCGCTGTGGGCGGTGATGAGCTGGAGAAATTCGACACGAGCGCCTTTTTCCACGCGCAGTTCGCGGCAAGTGAGCGTGCCAGTGATCCTGCCGTGAGCGCGGATGACGATGTCGCCAGAGCTCTCGACATTGGCGGAAAGCCCACCGAGCACGGTGAGATGGTGGCAGCGCATGGTGACGCCACGGAGCGATCCCGTTTTGCGAATGATCACATTGCCGCCCGTTTCAATGCGGGTGTTAGAATGCTCGATGATCTCGTGGTCGATCAGGCTGATATAGCAGCCGCATTTCGGGCATTGGCTCGATTGGGCCTCGGCGATGGCTTTGAAGGCTTGATGGCAGCCAAAACAAATGACTTCGCGTGGTGGTTTCGTGGGTTGAAACAAGCGCATCCACAAGGGGCGCGGCGGCGGTGCGCTGGGGCCGAAACGCTGCGGAACTTTCGGCTTGGCGGGTTCTGCCGGGGGCGGCTCTGGCTCGCCATCGGGGTTGGGCTTAGCGAGCCGCGTGACGGGGACGGTGCGCGTGACGCCTTTTCCATCCTCGACTTGGAAGTTGCATCGGCAAACGCGGCACTGCGTGGAAATCACCAGTGCTGGCTCCGTTTGCAGGTTTCCACATTCCGGGCATGCCACTTGGATGCGATGGCGCTGGAGCTCATCGGCCATGGCTGCAGGAGGGATAATTCGGAACGGGTTCCGTCAATGTTAGAGATTGGTTCCCGCGAGCAGCGATCCTTGTTTTGGCGGTTCTGCGGACTTGGCGGCGGCGTCAGCCATTGCCGATCTCAGTCCAGAGGATCCGATGCCAGCCGCTTGTACCGGAGCGAGTGTGGGAGTGCCAACGGTTGATCTTCCGACAAAGATCGCACCGGATTCGATGGCGAGGCTTTTGGCCTTGATGTCGCCCACGACTTCCGCGCTGGCCTTGAGTTCGACATTACCGGTAGCGGTGATGTTGCCGTGGACCTTGCCGTAAACGATCACCACAGAAGTTTTGATTTCCGCCTTGATGCGGGCGTTTTCGCCGACGGTGAGATTGCCGTCAGAGGAAATTTCGCCCTCGATCTTGCCATCGACGATTAGATCGTTGGTGAACTTGACGGTGCCTTTGATTTCCACGTCCGAGGAGAGCACGTTGCGCGTGGCGGATGGTGCCGCAGGGCGCGCAGGTTGTTGTGGTGGTTGCGACGACTGCGGGGCTGGCGCGCTGTAGGATGGGGCTGGCGCGGCAGGAGCAGCAGGCTCTGCGCGACGGATGTCTGGATGAGTGGGAGCTGGGCGCTGAGGCTCGCTTTGATTTTGGCCAATGACTTTTTTAAATACGGACACGATGTTAGTGCGGTTGGAGTTCTGGAATGGTGGAATGCGATGATAATTTACGGCTCTGGGCTGGATGGAGTCTCTGAAACGGGAGCTTCTGTGCCTTCGACGGGTGTTTCTGGTGGCGTGACTGCTGGCGTCTCTTGTGGTGTGACTGCGGGGGCCTCCGGCACGGGCATCACCATTGGCGCGGGATTTTCAGGAGGAGCGGTGCTCTGCGCATCAGGGGTGGGAGCGGCTGGTGGAGGCTCGACTTCCACGGGCGGCTTGGCACGCAAGGAAGCGATGCGCTCGCTGGCGGTGCCAGAGAATCCGCTGTCTGGGAAATCCTGTTTCACACGGTTATAGGAAATCTCGGCTTTGTCAGGATCGCCCGCCACCAAGGCCATGTCACCAAGCGAGATGAGGGCGAAAGGCTGGATGAAACGCGCCTCTGGGCTGTCCACGATTTGTTGGAAAATGGCGGTCGCATCGGCGGACTTTCCTTGTGCCATCAGTTTGGCACCAAGGCTCGCTTGGGCGCTGGGTAGAGCCGCGTGGCTCACATTTGCGCTGATGAAATCTCGGAGTGTCTGAATCGCGGCGTCTTGTTGACCCTCGGTCCACTGGCGTTCTGCAAGCAAGACAGCCGCACTGCCAGCGGCGCGGGTGCCGGCATGCTCACTCGTCACTGCCTGCAGCGCTGCGAGGTCAGCGGCTTTATTAAGAGCAGCGCCCGCCGTCTGTTCGGCACTTTTTTCGATTCCGCTGTAAACCACATAAGCCGCCGTGCCGATGACGAGTGCGATGGTTAAAATGATCAGGTACTTCTGGTTTTTATCGAGAAACATCTCAAACGCGCTTGGGCCTTGTGAAATCTCGGCCAGCGGGATGGGTGTATTGGTTTGGTCAGCGGACATTTGACGTCTGTAAAATTAAGGAGAAGGGCGATCAAAGCGGCGGTGGCAGCGAAATCAATGCGTAAGTCTGCGAAACGCCATGTTTTTGACCCAGTGATGCTGCAATTCAAAGCCAGCACTTCATCATCCACACCATCTTGCCCACTGCGGTTTCTCCGATGATGGGTCATAGTGGCGGATCATAAAAATCAGGATTCGACAGATTTTCTTCGATCCGCTAGGGGCTGAAGTGTCATTTCGCTAGTGGCAAGCTTGTATTCCAAGCTCCATCATTTCAGAACCAATACGCGCTTCTAGCAGTCCATTCTTTGCCATGAAAAAACATACATTTCTCCAAAACCAGATGCTGCCTGCGATGGCGGCACTATGCATCACTTCAATACCGCAGTTGCTAGCTCAAAACGCGCCCGTTGTGCCTGCGGCCATGGAAAACGGCGGGCAAACAGGCAACGAGGAGGCGCTCAATATGCTGGCTCAGGCCGCCGAAAATTACGTCACCGCTTATAACAACCGAGATGCGGGAGGGATCGCCAGTTTGTTCACGCCTCTCGGAATGATCATCAGCAGCGATGGCGAATCACTCAGCGGGCGCTTGGAAATCGAGCAGTATCACCGCGATTTGTTTGCCGGAGAAAAAGCCCCCCAGATCGCCCTAGAGGCGTCCGAAGTTGATTTTGTCAGTCCCGAGATCGCCATCGAGAATGGCGTGGTTTATCTCACTACAGCGGAAGACGAACCAGTCCGCTCGATCCGTTATAGCCTGACAAGTGCCAAGCAGGCCGACGGCAAATGGCTGATGGCCGTTTCCCGGACTTTGTCCGAAATCGTAGTCCCGTCTGAGCAGCTCAAGCCGCTTCACTGGTTGGTAGGCGAGTGGACTCTCGAAAGTGACGAAGGCGCACGCATCGACATGGTGATGGGTCTCGATGACAGCGAAAATTTTCTACTCGGCGAAGCGCTGTTCAGCGATGCAAACGCGGGTGCGCAATCCATCCACGTCAGGATCGGTTGGAATCCGGCGACTGCTTCGGTCTATTGGTGGACCTTCGATAGTGAAGGTGGGAATTCCTCAGGACGTTGGGCGAGAAGTGGCGATGAGTGGATTTCCCATACCACAGGGATCACTGCGGATTCTGAGGCGACTTCCTCGACCCAGCGCATCCTCCGCGATGGCGAAACCATGGTGTGGGTGATGAGCCAACGAGTGCTTGAAGGTGAAGTCCGCCCGGATGTCACTTACCGATTTGTTCGCCGGGCGCCGGATCCCATTTCCGTGATAGAAGCCGCGGGCGCTGAAACGCCTGCCGAGCCCGCACCTGCTCCCGCAACGGGTGGCGAGTAACGTCCCGAACCCCGCCACCTCAAACGATGAAAACATTATCGCCATGGATTGTTGCCATTCTCGTGCTCGCGCTTTCGCCCATAGAGGCATTTGGGCGCATCGCCAGCCGTCAGCCAGATGCGGAAGGTAGAGCCTCACGCAATCCGGTCACGAACTCACGAGTCAGCCGCCCCGCCCCGCAAAGCCCGGCCCAGCGACCTGCGAGTCG
>JBGSLX010000143.1:0-5272 GCA_041740475.1 Akkermansiaceae bacterium
TGCGTGCCGTTGGATTCGCTCCGCCGCTACGATCTCAGCCGCTGGTTTATCCGGGAGATGCGCTTGCTGATGGCCGCGATTCCACATTCCGAAAACGCCCCAAACGCCAGCGCAGGGCCACCAAGGCGCGAGGAAACCGCCCGCTGCCTCGAACTGATGCTGGCACGCCATCAGCTTACGGACCGGAATCGCATCAAACTCGGCATCGGCGAGACCGTTAGGGTTCTGCTCCGGCGGCTGCCCCACGCGGTCTGGCTGGGTGGTCGTGCCAATCCGACTGATGCCGACCTCATCCGCCGCCTTGCCGCCCTCCGAAATGTCCCCGTCAAAACAGAAGAAGACCTTGCGTTTGATGCAATTGCTGTGATCGCATCCGCCTGAAATTTCCCCCAATCCTTTCCCTATGAACCGCCACCTTCACGCTGACTTGGCCATGTTAGCTCCGATGCTCTACGTGCCAGCCGACCGACCCGATCTCGCGGCGGTCCTCGGTGGCAAGCGCGATCTCGGCGTCTGCTGCATCGCGGTTTGTCTCGAAGACGCGGTGCGGCCAGACAATCGCAAAAACGCGGCGGTGGCGCTTTGCCGGACACTGGAACAACTGGAGGCGCGGCCGCGGCAAATTTTTGTCCGCCCAGCCGATAGCGACGCACTCGATTGGCTGCTGGAATATCTGCCGGTCGATAAGATCGCTGGCTTCATCCTGCCGAAAGCTACCGTCCACTCCATCCACCTCTGGACCGAGAAAAGCTACGGATTGCATACGATTTTGCCCATTCTGGAAACTCGCGATGTTTTAGACCCAGTCGGACGGCGCGATCTGGCCCAAGCCTGCGCCGCCCACCCGCCGATCATTCCGGGAGCTCGGATCGGTGCGAATGATTTGTTTTCCCTGCTCGGTGGCCTGCGCCGACCCATCGCTAGAACGGTCTATGAAACACCAGTCGGTCGGGTGATCGACGGGCTGTTGGAAGCATTCAGCGCAAAAGGCGTTCGGCTTTGTGCGCCGGTATCGGATCGGATCGGTGATTTGGAAACCCTGCGTCGTGAAGTGGTGGAAGACATGCACCGTGGGCTTTTTGCCAAGACTGCGATCCACCCCAGCCAAGTACACGCGATTTGGAGCTCCTATTTGCCCGATGCGAGAGACGTCGAGGAAGCTCAATTGATTCTGCAACCGGATGCGCCCGCCGTTTTCGGACAGAATGGCGACATGCTCGAACCCGCGTGCCACGGCGAGTGGGCGCGCCGCCTGCTCCACCGCGATGCACTGCACCGTGGCGCAGAAATGGATCGCGGAATTTATTCCGCAGTCATGAGTTAAAGAGGTGCGGAATAGAAGATGCGGAATGAATTCCGTGCTCCAATTTAGCCGCGCTGGGGCATCAAACTTGCCAGCCATCCGGCGAAGCCGATTTTGTTGCGCGAGGCGACGATGACCTGACCCGAGCCGCTGAAACGATTCACCACGCCTTCGCCGCTGGTCATCGAGTTGACCAATCCGCTGAAAAATCCCTTCGGCGCAGTGGAAGTGCTGATGTTGTAGGTCAGCGCGGCATCCCAAGCCACCACGTGGGTATTGTCCACGATGGTGTCGCTGCCCGGCTTCACATCCATCGCGAACAACGCGCCGAATCCCGCGATCGCCAGATTTCCCTGTCCCGCGGTTTCCATGATGAAAAATCCGCCGGTCCCCCCCAACAATCCCTGACCGATGCCTTGATTCTTAATTTTGATTTCCAAACTCGTGTCCGCAGCGAGAAACGCGCCGTCATTGAGGCGGAACTGGCGTTTTCCACACTCCAGCACCATCACATCGCCCGGCAGATTTGGCGAAAACAAGGCATCGCCATCGCCGGTTGTCGCGGCCATCGTCTGCTGGAAAAACGATTCGCCAGAAGTCAGCCGCCGCGCCAATGCCCCGAGCACTCCGCCACGTACTTCCCCTTTTAATTCGAGGGTCGTATCCATCGAGACCATCGCGCCCCGCTCCGCGTAGATGGATTCACCTTGTTTGAGACTGACGTGGAGAAATGGGTCCACATTACCGACGACTGAGAAACTGGGCATGATGATGTTTGGTTTGGTTTTAGTTCTGAAATTTGGAGCGCGGAATTCATTCCGCTGGGGGCTGGCGAGGAAGAGGCGGAATGAATTCCGCGCTCCAATTAGCCCTCGCTTGCCCGGATTTTGAATTCGCCGCCGCTGTTTGGATTGGTGGTGAGCTCGGCATCGCAGCCGGGGCAGATGGCTTTGCCATTGTCATCGCGGGCTGCGCCACAGAAGACGGTGCCGCAATTTCCGCAGGAGCCTGCGCCTTCCGAGCCGCAGTGTGGGCAATCAGGACAGCCGTTGACTTCGCGCGAGTTGATCGCTGGCAGGCGAGCTCCGCGTTCGCCGAAGTCGGCATTTTCGTGGTCCAGTTTGTGCGCGGCGATGGGATTGTAGATGCGGTAGATGGAATCGAAACCATAGCGCATCAGGTAGGGCAGGCGTTTGACGCCGCAGAGTGCATAAAGGAAAAGCTGGCGCGGTGGTTCATCGCTGCGGGAGCTGCCAGCCCATGGGTCGCTCTCGACCTTTTCGATGGAGATCGGCAGTTTCGCGAGCATCGCCGCTTTTTCATCGCCATCGGCCACGCCCATGCTTGCGGTGCTCAAAGTGTCGCTGATCCAGACGAAAAGTTTCGCCCAGCCTTGTTCGTCGGTTTGGTGGAGATTGAGAACGATGTCGGTGACTTCCCGCAATCCCGCGAAGTCGATGTCATCGCCTGCACCGATGGCGTAGAAATTGCCGATGCTGGCGGCTTTGTGGAGTTCCTTGAGTGGTGTGCGCCACTCGTCGCTGGGCTGGCCATCGGTGATGAGCACGACGATCGGGCGGAAGTCGCCCTTGGCTCCCGGTTGGTTTTTGCGGACTTCTTGCATCATGCGCTCCGCCAGCAACAGCAAGGCGCTGCCAAATGCGGTGCCGGGTCTGACGCGCAATTTTGGCACTTGGACTTCATCGATGGGCTGCAACGGAGTTTTCAGTTCGGCACGGCTATCGAAGGTGATGAAGGAAAGGTAGGCGGTTTCTAGCGCGTGGGGATTGCGCTGGAGCGTGCGCACCATCATCTCGATGCCTGTTTGGATGCCGGTGATGCCGCTGCCGATCATGGATTCCGAGCAATCGAGCAGGACGTAAATGGGTAGGCGGCGCATGGTGATTTTGGGGATGGGTGAAGTTTCAGACGTTGGCCATTTGCACGTGGACGAGGCGACCGCCTTCTGCGGGGCTGAGCAGGAGTTTTTGGTCGTTTTCCAGGACCACTTGGGAGCCGGGTGGGTGGAGAATGCCCTCGCCGGAGGTGACGTCTTTCAGGCCAGCGAGCGTCTGGTTCACCAGCAGCCAGCGCCCGCCATGGAAAACGAAATAAGCGACTGGGCGTTTTTGATCCGCCGTGAGCCGTTCATTCGGGAAAATGGCGCGCGAAACATGCCACGGGTAAAGGTATTGGTTGGTGTAAACCATCAGCCGATGATTGTCCGGCAGAAATTTCCCTTCGCCGCGCGACGAGTAGAGATTGAGGACTGGCAACGGACCGTTGGTGGGCGTGTGGCAAAACGGGCACTTCGGACGGGTGGTGTTGTCGAAAACGAACCACTTTTGGTCACACAGCGGGTTGTGGCACGGCTGGATCAGATCGATGGTTTTCACCAGAGCGCGCTCCATGTCATCGGCGGTGGGGCGGAGCGCGGGATGGTGCAGGCCAGCGATGAAAGCGCGGTCGAAGATTTCTTTCAGATACGGGCCGCAGATTTCATACGGGACACGAGAGGAATCCGCAAACGGCAGGAAGCCGGGTTTGACCGTGGAAGGATCCGGTCGGTTCGAGGAATCGCTCGGGTGCTCGACAAAAAGCGCCTTGGATCCCATCGAGAACTCCTCGTCGCGCTGGGCATCCTCATCGTGGACTTTGCGCCCGCGCAGGGGATGGCGGTAGAGCAGATACATGTAAACGAGGACCGCGAGCGCGTGGCGGTCGGTCTCGATGCGGGGCAGAAATTTCGCGGCGTCGCCAATCGGCAGCTTCAGTGTTCCCATCACTTCCGGTGCGATGAAGTCCGGCGTGCCGACGACGTCCGGCGGGAATCGATTGGGCACCACGAGGGTATCGAGGTCGATGATGCAGGCGTTTCCACCGACTGGATCGACCAGCACGTTTTTGTAAGAAAGGTCGGAATGAGCGAGGCCAGCCATGTGCAAGCGCCGGACTGCGCGGGAAATTTTGATACAGGTGGTGAAATAGCTCAGCCACGATCCGCGCTCGCGGGAATCCAGATGCTTCTGTTGGTGATTGGCGGAGGCGAACCATTTCCCCTCCTTCTCGCGGCCTTTGATGCCGAGAAAATCGTCGTTTTTTGAGCCGTGTTGGAAAAAGAAATGCGGCTTGTAGGCAGGCATGACCACTCCCACGTGGCCGTGCTCCTCGACGATGTGGCTGGGCCAGCAATACAAGTCTTCCCAGTAAGAGCCGCCTTCTTGCTCGAAAATGCGCTGGCGATAGACGCTGGTGATGTTTCTCAGCCGCTCCATCGCGTTGAGATCGGGCGTTTTGCGATACCAGCCGATCACTTGTTTCCGGTCCTTCGAGAAAAATACCTCCTTCATGCCGCCGGAACCCGCGTGCGCTTCGTCGTCGAATTCAAAAGCGGTGCCATCGGTGGCTTTGAGGCGGACGATGCTCATGGCTTGCAGATGAGGGGAAAAGGCGTGGCCACGAGCAAAGTCCGGTCGTCGTGATGGCCCGGCGAGTGGAATTCCATCCATTCAAGAATCGCGGTCGCAGCATCTTGCGGGTTGGCAGCGGATGTTGTGGCCTGCTGCAATTCATGCCAGAGCGAAGCCCAGGCCGTGGGATCAGCCAACGCAGATTCGGACTCGAAGCGCGGGTCAGTGATGCCATCGGTCACCAGAATCAACGCTTCAAACGCGGGCAGAACCGCAGTTTGAATGCGCCCCATAATCGCCTCAGGGCTAGAGAACGCCTCGTTCATGGTGAGAAAGATCGTTTGTCCCGCATACTCGCCACTGTCCGGGCGGGTGAGCAGGCAGGGATTTTCTCCGGGCACGGAAATGACTGCCGCCGCGCCGTCGCCAATCGAAAAAGTCGCGACGAACCAGCTTCCGTCGGTCAGCGGATGGAGCAGCGCGGTGATCAGCGTGGTGTGGAAATCCCGCGAAGTGGCGAGTTTGGCGGCAGCTTGTGAGTCGATTGTTTTGCGGGCTT
>JBGSLX010000144.1:0-2749 GCA_041740475.1 Akkermansiaceae bacterium
ACTGAAAGTCCCCGCATCCGGCGAATCGATCACTTCTGCGAACGTCGCCTCATGGCGCAAAAAAGACGGCGATTCCGTGAAAAAGGGCGAGGTGCTCGTCGTTTTGGAAACCGATAAAATTTCCAACGAACTCGAAGCGCCTCAAGACGGTCGCTTGAGTATCGTGGTGCCAGAGGGCGAAGAAGTCGCGATTGGCGCGGTGATCGCTTTCATCGATAGCGGCAGCGCGACTGCGGTCCCAGCCCCCGCACCTGTGACGCCAGTTCAGACTCAACCCGCAGTCGTCGTTCCAAAAGCAGAGCCGCTGAAACCCGAACCAGTCGCTGTGATTCCAGCTCCCTCGCTGATCGCGCTTCCCACAGCTCCTGTCGTGAGAGAAGCCGCCGTCGAGCCAGTCAACGATGGACGGACCACGCGCCGCAAGATGTCGATGCTTCGCCGCAAGATCGCCACCCACTTGGTCAACGCCCAGCAAACAGCAGCCATTCTGACCACTTTCAACGAGGTGGACATGACCGCGGTGATGGATCTGCGCAAAGCGGTACAAGACGAGTTTGTGAAAAAACACGGCGTGAAACTCGGCTTCATGTCATTTTTCGTCAAAGCCGTGACCCAAGCACTCAAAGACGTGCCTTCGATCAACGGCCGCATCGAGGGCAACGAAATCATCGAGAATCACTTCTACGACATCGGCGTGGCCATCGGCACCGAAAAGGGCTTGGTGGTCCCAGTCTTGCGCGATTGCGACCAGAAATCCTTCGCCCGCATCGAAAAAGACATCCTCGACTACGCTGGCAAAGCTCGTGATAGCAAAATCACCATCGATGACCTCCAAGGTGGGGTCTTCTCGATTTCCAACGGCGGCACCTACGGCTCACTTCTCAGCACGCCGATCCTCAATCCACCGCAAAGTGGCATCCTCGGCATGCACACCATCCAGCAGCGACCCGTCGCGTTGAATGGACAAGTCGTCATCCGCCCCATGATGTATCTCGCACTCAGCTACGATCATCGCCTGGTGGACGGCAAAGAAGCCGTGACGTTCCTGATCCGCATCAAAGATCTGCTAGAGTCACCGGCTCGCTTGATGCTTGAAATGTGATCTTAAATCACCGCGCACAAGGTCCATTGACATCAATGCCCTCTGAACAATCCCAACGGGATTGCGCAACCCAGCCAAGGGTTGGCTGATAAGCCTACCCTTGGTGTGGGTCTCATCTTTTCTTCAACCCCAATCGGGGTTGTGTCTTCGTTGGGGGTGCGCGAATTAATGTCTCTTTCGTATGACCTCAACACCCTTGCGCAACCCTTTCAGGGTTGATGATTCATTTCGGACACACCCGGGGTAGGCCTTGCGGCCAACCCCGGGCTACGATGCAAAACCCCTTTTGGGGTTTTTATCAGACTTTCCACAGTTGCAGCACTCTCAAGTAGTTTGCGCGCTCAAATGCGGATGGATCCGGGCATTTTTTCAGGCTCATGCAGCCGCGCATTTGATCGATGGATTCGTAATCGTGTTGTTCGAGCCACTGACTCAATCCACGGATGAGGGCACCGATGTGCGATGGTCCGTATTTCAGCAGACTGGAAACGACCTGCACCACATTCGCGCCGCACATGATCGCCTTGATGATGTCTTCCGAGGTGTGAACGCCGCCACCGATTGCCAGGTCTGCTTTGAGGTGGCCATGTAAAATGGCAGCCCAGCGGAGGCGAAGTCGCAGCTCTGTGGAATTCGAGAGTTCCAATCGCGGTGCGGCTTCGAGCTCTTCGATGTCGATGTCGGGTTGGTAAAAGCGGTTGAAAAGCACCAGTCCTTTAGCTCCCAGCGCATCAAGTTGTTTGGCGAAATGTCCCGGTGAGGAAAAATACGGCGAAAGTTTCACGGAGACGGGAATTTTCACCGCATCCAGCACCGCCTGCAGGATATACATCGTCCGACTTTCGACCGAGCTGCCGGATTCGTCGGGGTCGGTGGCGATGTAATAGACGTTCAATTCCAAGGCATCCGCGCCAGCTTGTTCGATGAGTTTTGCATGATCGGTCCAACCGCCGAGGCTGACACCGTTGAGCGAGCCGATCACCGGGATGTCGCACATTTCTTTGATTTGAGAAATTTGCTGCAAATAGCGATCCGGCCCGAGCGCGTAATCTCCCATCTGCGGGAAGTAAGAAGCCGCTTCGGAGGAAGAATCGGCATAGCTCTCGGTGTGATAAAACTCCGAGATTTGCTGCTTGGTGATCTGCTCTTCAAACAACGAGTGCATGATGATGGCTGAAGCTCCGGCGTCTTCGAGGCGGCGGATGTTGTCGAGTTGGTCAACCAACGGCGAAGCTCCCGGCATGACCGGGTTCTTGAGAGTCAGTCCGAGATACTTGGTTTCGAGGTTCATGGCGGTGGTGGTGATTTTTGTGAAAATGGAGCGGCCCGCTCATTCTGGGCCATGGTCTTTCTTCGCGGCCATTTGCTGATACAGGGCGAAGCGTTCTTTCACGGACGAGGCCGCCATTTCGTGCAGCATGGCGGAGCGTTCAGGATTGATGCGTTCGAGCATTTGGAAACGAGTCTCGTTGGCGGTGAAGTCGCGCAAGCTACCTTTCGGCGCGGCGGAGTCGAGTTTCATCGGGTTTTCACCTTTCTCAGCGCGACGTGGATCGAAGCGGAACAGCGGCCAGTATCCACATGCGACGGCGCGTTTTTGCTGATCCAGACCTTGCGACAGGCTGTAGCCGTGGGCGACGCAGTGGC
>JBGSLX010000145.1:0-5934 GCA_041740475.1 Akkermansiaceae bacterium
CATTCGGTCCATCGCATCAAAAAGACTGCGTTCCGCCTGTTCGATATATCTTTTCGGATTCTTAGCCATGATTGATATTCAGCATTTATTGGGCCATAATATGTTAATAATCAACAAATTATGAGTAAATGGAAGTTCCCTCTATTAGAGATCTGTCATAAGCTGCCACAAATACAAATAGATTTTGATAAAATATGGATTTCAATGAATCTAATAATTCTAAAGCTACTGAACCTTCGCAGCGGTCTATGTCGTCAATAAAGATGACTATCTTATATTGATTGCAGTTGGCGGCAAGTGTTCTAAGTTCTCTTGCAATCCGCTGGAAGTTACAGTGTCCTGATTGGTTTATTTTTTTCCGGTTCAAAGTCATCGTTTTTGCTAAAGAAATTTCCTGCAAGCCAGCCTCTGCTGACCAATCGCGTAAAAATCTGCTTACTGCGTGAATCGGGTGATTTATTGGTATTTGCTTCTCCATTGCATCTGTGATCGTTTCAATTAATGCAATGGCAGGATGCACTTTGGAATCGATTGTCCACGCAGGAAGCCAAGCAGTGACAACCTTTTTTTCATTACCTGTTTTGCACGGGTATCTTGGAGAGTTTAAATAATGCAAATTTCTTTCAGTTTGCTTCATAATGGATGTCTTTCCTCTACCCCATGGGGAGTTTAATCCATAAACATGATTATCATCAGAAAAATATATTAAATCTGACAGCAAATTAGCAAGTTTTTTTCTACTTTTAGTCAATGAATTGCTAGTTTTATCCGGTATCAATTCAAATTGCTTTGATTCGTATTCTCCGCTATCATCATCTTCTAATCGCTTCAAGTATATCGCGACATCTGATTTGTTTATCCATATATTGAGCTTGAAAAGCATGTAAAATGTAATAAATAATATGGATGCTATACTTGTAAACCATATAAAATAAGGATACAAGTATATATAGTTCTCATCAATTCGATTATCAACACTTTTAATTTTCAAGATTAAAAATGGAACTAATGCCATAATTAATATGAGTATTGCAGTCCATGATAGATATCGTAAATTTTTTAAATTTAATAATTCTTTAGTATCTATTTTTATAATCATATATATTATTTATTAGTGTTTATACATTAAATTCTTACTACGTGTTTGGTTCCAAATAACAGACACAGACGCGGGTGGTCTCACTCTTCAAGCCTAACTGCTATTTCGGGGGCAGGCGGGGATAGAGGTGGAGTGCCGCCGTCGGTTTTCACCCGGTCGCAGGTTGGGAATTCGTCGAGGAGGTAGCGGTTGCGGGCGACGAGGGTGGCTTCGTCTTTGGCGGCCTTGGCGGTGGGGTGGGCGAGGCGGGCGGCGTTCTGGACGCTGAGGCACATTCTGTAGAGGGCGTCGGCGGCGAGGTTGCGGGCTTTGGTGAAGCCTTTTTTCTGGTCCTTGGCGGCTTCGTGCTCGGTATCGCCGCCGTCGAGGAGGTCGATGGCAGCGCCGAGGGCGGTGGTGTCTTCATCGAGCCAGCCGTGGTCGTCGAGGGCGTCGGCATGGAGAAGGCAGGCGGCGTGAACTTTGCCAGCGCGTTCGATCTCGCTGGCGAAATCGGCGGCTTCGTGGATGCCGACTTGGAACTCGCTGCGGAGGCGGACGTCGTTCCCAGGGAACGCGAGGTTGGCACTGCGGCGGGCACCGGAAAGCAGGCGCTCCATTTCGGCGAAAGCCTCGATTTGCTCCTGAGTCATCTGGCCGACTTCGCCAATGGCCCCGCCTTGGGCGATGCCGCCATGTTCGACGAGTTGGATCTGTGCCTCGAAGCGCGGGGCGAAGACGATGTCCGGCTGGCCAGCGACGGGATTTTTCTTCGAGAGGCGGCGGGCGACGGCGGGGCCGGTGACGGGATCGATGAGAGCGCCGCGGAGGAGTTTTGCGTCGCGAATCAGAACGCTAATGGGAAAGCTGAAAGTGCGGTTGGCAGGCATGGTGGTGAAGTGTTGTGAATGAACGTGTTGGGCAATTGTTCTAAAAACCTATCAGGAAGGCTTATGTGAGTAGCTCATGGGTTGACGAGGGAATACTCTGTGACAAATGCGTCACATTTCCTGAGATCAGTCGTAAGTGACTGAAAATGTTAAAGCTGCGGCATGGAAAGAGGCAGACAGCGATTGAGAAGTAGCTGACACCGATTGGGAATGGATGGACAGGGGCGGGCGAGTACCTGACAGCATTTGGGGAGTTCCTGACATCGAGTGGAAACTGGCTGCGTCGCTCAGTTGATGAACAGCGGACGCTTGGTGGGGAGCTGCGTAGGCCTGGGATTTGATTGCGGTCGCTTGGGAATGTCCTGACATCGACTGGGATTTTCCTGACGCGTAGGCGTCAGGAAAATTTGTGAAAGGCGGCGGAAGAAAAAAGTGGCTTCGCATTTTTAGAGGCCGGGGCGCGAGGGCGCGCCCCAGAACACGCGTGGGCGCGTGTGCTACCAATCCTTGGAGCGAAGACGTGTGAAGCGAATGATGAATAATTGCCGAGCGGGAGCTCGGCGGTCCGGCGGTTTTTGCCGAGCGGGAGCTCGGCGATCCCGGGGGGTTAGCGTTTAGCTTTTGGCGTTTTGAGGAATGCGACCACTTCGGGCAGCGGGCGGGTGTTGAAGACGTCTTCTTTGCGCAGCCAGCCTTTGCGCGCGACTCGCACGCCGATGCCGAGGTGGTGCAGACCTTGGGTGGAATGGGCGTCGGGATTGATCGAGCAGAGCACTCCTTTATCGCGGGCGCGCTTCCACCAGCGCCAATCCATATCGAGCCGCTTCGGGTTGCAATTCAGCTCGATGATGGTGCGGGTCTCGGCCGCGCAGTCGATGATCATCGCGTGGTTGACGGCGTAGGCATCGCGCCTGAGCAACATGCGTCCGGTGAGGTGTCCGAGCATCGTGACGTGCTCGTTTTCCATCGCGCGGCAAATCCGGCGCGTCATTTCATCTTCTGGGAGATTCGTCTGCGCATGCACTGAGGCGACGACAAAATCCAGCTTCGAGAGCAATTCATCATCGAAGTCCAACGAGCCGTCTTTGAGAATGTCCACCTCGGAACCGGCGAATAGTTGGAAATGCGAGAACGTTTGATTGAGCGCGTGGATGGCCTCGATTTGGAGCAAGAGGCGTTCTTCATCAAGGCCGTTGGCGATGAATGTGGACTTCGAGTGATCTGAGATCCCGAGATATTGCAGCCCGAGTTCCATCGCTTCGTCGGCCATTTCTTCCAGCGTATGAATGCCGTCGGAAGCGGTGGTGTGATTGTGAAAGGTGCCTCGGAGCTGCTCGATCTGCACCAAGCGTGGCAGCTCGCGCGCAGCAGCGGCCTCAATCTCACCGCGGTTCTCGCGCAACTCTGGCTCGATGAATTGCAGACCTAAAAATTGATGAATGTCCGCCTCTTCATGCAGGTCGGTGGGAATCTCGACCTCTGCCGTTCCGCTGGCGGTGAAGCCGTATTCATTGAGCGATAGGCCTTTTTTCAGCGCCAGCGAACGGAGCGCGACGTTGTGTTCCTTCGACCCAGTGAAATAGAGCAGCGCGTAGGGAAACTGGGCGTTAGACACCGCGCGGAGATCGCACTGGATGCCATTTTGCAGCCGGACTGAAGCCTTTGTCTCGCCGCAGGCAATCACCGACGCCACCTGCGGCAATGTGGTGAAGTCCTCGCAAACCAGCTTCGGCTCGCGCGTGGCGACTAGAAAATCGAGATCGTGCACGGTTTCCTTCGCCCGGCGAAATGACCCCGCCGCTGAGACTCGCGAGATTTCTGGATGCGTGCGCAGCGAGTCGAGTATGTCCGCGACTATCGCACTCACGGTGGCGAGCACGAAACGGTCGGCATGTTGCACATGCAGCGCGATGGCCTCCAAAATCTTGTCCTGCGTTTTTTTGCCAAAGCCCGGCAAACTCGCGACTTTTCCTTCATCGCAGACTGTTTTCAAAGTGGCGATGGAATCGACTCCGAGCGAATCGTACAACGCCTTGACCTTCTTGGGTCCCAGCCCTTGCAGGTCGAACAACTCGAACAATCCGGGAGGAAATTCTGCTTTTAATTCCTCGTGAAACTTCAAGTGACCGGTGCTGGCCAGCTCGTGCAATTTGTCGCGAAGCGCCTCACCAAGCCCCTTGATTCCTTCGAGTTCATTTCTCGTGGCTAGCTCGACAATCTCGCCATCGAAGTTCCGCACCGTCTCCGCACCTTGGCGGTAAGCACGGATTTTAAAGGGGTTTTCGTTCTTCAGTTCCAGAAGCAGCGCGATCTCTTCCAGCACCTCGGCCATGTTTTCACGAGTCATCGGCAGAAGCTCAGCTCTGGCGTGTATGGGGTCAAGCGTGCGGTGGGCAGTTGAATTACGCTGAGTGAAGAGTCACAAATCTACATTTGGCTCAAGCAAGGTGGATGTGCTAGATCGCAGGCAAGGAAAGCGAACTCACTGATGAATCACGGAATAGAAATATGTCTCAATGACCTTCGCGGGTTGATCATAACGCGTGTCTTAGAACTCGTGAAAAACGAAGTCCCGCAGCCACTTGAGCAAGTGTTCAGAGATGAGGAAATTCTCGGCATTTTCAAATCGCGTTTGGGAGTCCGCTTGGAAAGTGAAGAAGCGCTGATTCTTGTGACGGCGCTGGTTCCGATTTTGGATCCACATTTGCTCGATGAAGCGATCGCGAGCGCCTTATCGGCACCGGCAGATTACCCCAGAATCGGTGGCGTTCGTGGCAAAGATTCTCGGAGTTTTTTGCCCACAGTGGAGACCTTAATGTTTCTACTCGGAGTGAGAAATGTGGAGAGCCGCATGAGAGTGATGGCTCTGCTAGGAGAAACCGGATCGCTGGCGAAACATCGCATCCTGCATGTGAGTGATGTGGCAAAAGGTGAGCCGATTATCGGCGCGAGATTAGAGGTGTCGGATGGCATCATTGAGCGATTATTTGGTGGGAAGAAGCTACGCCCAAAGTTAGGGCCAGAGTTTCCAGCGCAACGCATCGAGACAGAACTTACGTGGGATGATCTCGTCTTGAACGAGCGAACGCGGCGGGAAATTTCGGAGATAGAGACATGGATTCGGCATGGTGATGTGCTATTAGAAGAATGGGGAATGCATAAGTATCTCAAGCCGGGATACCGAGCACTCTTCTTTGGTCCATCTGGCACAGGCAAAACACAAACTGCATCCTTGTTAGGAAAACAAACCGGCCGAGATGTATATCGAATCGACCTATCATTGATCGTCTCGAAGTTCATCGGTGAGACCGAAAAAAACCTATCGCGGATATTCGATCAGGCGGAAGATAAAGATTGGATCCTGTTTTTCGATGAAGCGGATGCTTTGTTCGGCAAGCGCACGAGTGTGAAGGATGCACATGATCGTTATGCGAACCAAGAAGTGTCTTATTTGCTGCAACGGGTGGAGTGTTTTAGCGGCTTAGTCATTTTAGCTTCAAACTTCCGCAACAACATTGATGAAGCATTTTTGCGCAGATTTCAGTCGGTCATTCATTTCCCCAAACCAAATGCGGATGAACGCATGCACTTGTGGAGCAGGATGTTGCCGAAGCAGGCGACCTTGGGCGAAGAAGTATCTCTGTGTGATTTGTGCAATCGGCATGAACTCACCGGGGCGAATATCGCGAGCATCATCCAGTATGCGAGCCTGCGAGCAATGGATCGCAATGAACAGAAACTCAAACTGATCGACATCGAAGAAGCCATCAGCCGCGAGTATGAAAAAGAAGGTAAGATAGGTTAATGCTAAAGAAGAAATGGCTAACCAGTAGAGTAGAGAGCAACGGGCGGCTTGCGCCAATCCCGTTGCTCCCCCTCGTCAAACCGGACGTGCGGATTTCCCGCATCCGGCTTTCCTGTAGGCATTCGTCATAGGCGTTGAAGTCCAAGTTCTTGTAGGTATTG
>JBGSLX010000146.1:0-2015 GCA_041740475.1 Akkermansiaceae bacterium
AATCCGTCGTTCACATCGGTGGACAAATTGGAGCCCCTGGACAAGTGAAGCATCTTCGTGGTCTTACGTTATGGCAAGCCATACAAGGTGCTGGTGGACCTACACCATTCGGCACTCTCCAGCGCGTTAAGCTCATTCGAGGCGGAAAACAACGCCAGTATGATCTCACGGTTCTGGAAAATATGCAGATTACACTTGAGCCGAATGATAGCATAGAAGTTCCACAAAAGCGGCCATGGGAAACTAAGTGATGTCATCGGCTGGAGCCGGGATGCTGGCACGCATCCTAATAGCCCAAGTTTTTATATCGCCATGTTTGTGCTAACCGAGATCAGCAAGGGCGGTATCTATAGTTTATTCGTAACTTTGAGTTGTTTATCTTTGGGGCTATCGTTTGCGCTTGAGTTACCTCATGAAGCTCTAACGGACTTAAAGTCAGATGAATTTCGTATTCGGGAAAATGCTCAAGCAGAGTTGCTAAAGTGGTCACTTGAACGCCCTGAAGCTGCGATGGAGAGGCTTTATCGAGAGTCTAGATCCTCAACAGATCCAGAGGTAAGGGAGAGGTGTAATAATGTGCTACGCATTTTGGTAAACGATGAGTATTTGAAGGAGGGCGAAGGGTTTATCGGTATCCACATGCAGGATGAGATGAAGGTACTTCCCGGTGATCCCAAGCCACGCGTATCCATCCGTGTAATGCAAGTCATGCCGGATTCGGCAGGCCAGAAAGCAGGACTGATGATTAACGATCTCATAGTCGGACTTAATGATCAGGTGTTGCGGGCGGAAGCAACAGATCGCTCATTCACTGAAAGCATTCGTCAGTTCAAACCGGGCACCAAAATCATACTCAAAGTGCTAAGGGATAAAGACTTAATCGACTTAGAGGTAATTCTGGGCCGTCGGCCTTTGATTATTGCTGGTAATCCGTTCCTAAACGAGCGCCCAGATGACGAAAAAGCTGCTGAACAAGCGGCTAGAGAAGCTTATTTCCGTCGTTGGTTGGAACGCAGAAAACTAAAAGACTGAACAAATTACAGATTTTTGCAAATCGACAATCCATGGTGATGTGCCAGTTTGTTGAACTATAAATTTTATCCGCAACGCTTGATCCTCATGACTTCTTGGTTTCGAAAACTCGCCTGCATTTCCGCTGCAACTCTGCTGACTGGCTCCACTTTTGCACAGCATGCAAATTTCAATGAAGTCGGCCGCCAGATGGCGATCATGCTTCAGAACAGCCACTTTGCTGGATTGCCATTCAATGAAGAGCTCGGTCAGCGGTTCTTGAACAATTATCTAAGTGATCTTGATTTTCAGCGCATGTATTTCACAGGCGAAGATGTGGACCGTTTTAAGGCTGACTATGGTGACCGCATGCATACGCTTTTACTACAAGGTGACAGCATGTCTGCTGCGACGGATATCTACGGAGTATTTAGAAAGCGTGTGGAACAACGCGTATCAGAGGCCGAGAAATTTCTCAATGGTGCGGATTTTGATTTCGACAAGGATGAGGAAATTATGATGTCGCGCAAAAATGCGGTATGGCCAAAAAACGACAAAGAGGCCGCTGATCTATGGCGTCGGCAAATTAAAGAGGCCGTTCTCGGCGAAGTGCTTCGTCGCGAAATGCTCAGCCAGCTTGCTAAAGAGCAAAACAAGGTCGATCCGGGAAGTGACGACCGCAGTCCAAAGGAGAAGGTCTCTTTGCGCTACAAGCGATTTCTCAGCAGTGTGCAGGACGTGGACGATGAAGAAATCGCGAATTATTTTTTGAGTGCTGTGGCTCGCGCCTATGACCCCCACACGGATTACATGAGCTATCGTGAGATGAATCGTTTCAAAGACGGCATGAAAAACGAACTCGTCGGGATTGGTGCATTGCTCCAAGGTGAAGAAGATGGAGCGACCAAGATAATGGGTATTGTGGTGGGTGGTCCTGCGGATCGTGAAGGGACGCTCAAGCTGAATGACCGCGTGGTGGCGGTGGACACGCTCAATAGTGGCAA
>JBGSLX010000147.1:0-19972 GCA_041740475.1 Akkermansiaceae bacterium
CAGAAGAAGAATTGAAGAACGAGTTATATTTGCAAGAGCCTCAGAAAAACATGCAGCCTAGCCCTCCACCTGCAGTGACCATTCCAATGGATCGGGTGGATCCAAAGTATCGGCGATATGACCTCGAAATGGGTGCAACGACCGAGCAGACATCTTCAGAAACCGGTCCAGGAGCTAAAAAAGAACTCTCCAAGCCGAATTTTAATTTCGATAACAAGAAGTAGTAACTTCAAGTGACTCAGGTTAGAAGATGCCATAAGTTACGATGAGTAAATTAATGCTCATCTGGAAACGGATTAGCGGTTAGTCGCAGGGAGACTTCTTTTTCACTAATCCGGTCAAGCCTCGTTCCAATCATGGACAAGCCGCAAGCACAGGCTGCACCAACGATCACAAGTGGAACCAGAGAAATTGGGCTGAAGTGAGTTGCAGGTTTCACGATGCGGGCGATGCGCAGATGGAGTGAGGAATAGTCCGCCATAGCCATGCTGAGATGTTGCGGCGTCTGTTTTTCCGCGATTTCACACAACAAAAGTGAGTAGTTATTCGGGTCGATACCTTCTCTAACTACAGCCTCATCACATGTGTACTCGCATTGAAGTTTGAAGCGTGCGATCAACCAGTGTGCGAGAGGATGCCACCAGAGAATGACTCGGCTCATTTCTGCACAGATAATCCAGAGCGGATCCCGCCGACGATGATGGAATAATTCGTGGCTCAAAACGATTTTCTGATCATGCTTTTTCCAAGTTAGCCATGACACGGGCACCAAAATTCTCTGGTGGATGACTCCTACCGCGAGGGGACTGTGAACTCTAGGATTGGCACAAATTTCGACGCCTTCTATCTCGTCAAGTTTGTAAGAATTTCGGTTCAAGTGGCTTAAAGCTCGAGCCGCGATCCCTAGCCGCAGCAGGAATAAGGCAGCTCCGGAGAACCAAACGGCGCTTAGCCATTTATGCCACGGAAAGCTGGAAGTTAGGGAGGCAGGGAAAATGCCGACCTTGGGAGCAAACGCGGACAGCACGGGCACCGCTGCCATGAATATGAGCATCGACAAGGTCAGACGTGGATCACGTGCAGCGTCTTTTCGCCCAGCCAAAAGAACGAGTCCTAGTGCCGTGATCGAAAATGCAAGGGTGGCGAGTAAAGACGTGGAAAATGACATTATTTTTTGGTGCTGTTCTGGATGAGTCCTCTGATTGCAGCGATCTCATCTGCTGTGAGATGTTGGTCTTTAGGATCCAATAGCGATGCGACGAGCTTCTCTGGACTCCCGCCAAAAAAAGTCGTCATCAGTTGGCGCAGAGCGGTTTGTTTTGCCCGCTTTTCTGGAACTGTAGCCTGGTAAACGTATCGCCTTGAATCTTTCGTATGGGTCACCAGTTCCTTCTGTTCCAAGGTCACGAGCAGTGCTCTCACTGCCGAATATCCAGGAGGATCTGGGAGTTCCTCCATCACTTCTTCCGCCGTGCATTTTCCCTTTCGGAAAAGAATATCCATCACTTGCTTCTCGCGGCGCGAAAGTTGTGCATCGTCGAATTTTTTCACGACGGAACCCTGTAAGCATGTTGGAATTCCTTGCAACCCAAATGCTGAAAAATCTGCATTTAAGATTGACGATCCATTCTCAAATGCTGTTTTTCCAGCACTATGAAATTTACCGACTCCGCATTTATGGGCGGCCTGATCGCCGTTCTCTTCGTCAGTTCATGTGCGCCAACCCCAAACTCGATGGATGCGCCCTCCGCTGGGCCGAGCGTTGAAACTGCCCGACGTATTCCTTCTGAGCGGCCCGGTCTTGCGACAGGGTGGGGGAGTGAGAAAAAATCGGCTTTGGGATATGTCGGTTTTCAGCGTGCGTCTTCCAAACCTGCGGGAGTTGATATGATTTATTACAACGATGCAGAGGGAATCGATGCGATGACAGGTTCCACGTTTCGCGTTGCACCCATGCAAAGAGCCGCTGGAGATCTCGTGGAGTGGGGCGTCAAAGGTCGATTGGGCTATCTCCCCACGTGCAAAGAAGTCGGCGGACGCCGCTTGGTCACTGGAAAAAAGGGCAGTAACTTTTCAATCGTGGTAAAAAATCGCAGCAAGAGTGCTCTTGAAATTGTTGCGAGTGTCGATGGTCTCGATGTGTCCGACGGCAAATCGGCTTCTTTTTCAAAACGGGGATACATCGTTTATCCAGATGACACTCTGGAAATCGATGGCTTCCGGACGAGCGAGAACAGTGTAGCGGCGTTCGAGTTTTCAAGTGTTTCAAACTCGTATGCCAATCAGCGGCATGGCGACACTCGCAATGTGGGGGTGATTGGCATCGCAGTGTTCACCCAAAAAGGCGTGGAACCTTGGAAATGGTCGAGCAATGAGCTGGAGCGTCGCGATCAAGCTAGCCCTTTTGCGACTGCCCCGTAGTTACATTTATCGAACAGCCGCTGGTAGCCATGCCTTTGCTCCGATGGTTCGCTTGGTAGCGGGACGAAAAAAACCTTCCAGCCCCTGCCGCGTCTGCAAATCCATCACCGCATCCGCTGCGAATGTATGACGCCAGCGGAAACCTTCGTCGTGCAGCCGCAAAGGCGCCGCCCAGCGACTTTTCAGGACCAGCTCTGTTTCGGTGCGCATCATACGGGCACCGATTTCCAGCATCCAGCGGCTAGCTGGAAGACCGAGTGGCATGCCCGCCGCGTTGCGGAAAATTTCCATCCACTCGCGATTTGTGGGGAAATCGGGTGCTGATACATTGACCGGTCCTGAGAGAAAAGGCTCGTTGATCACAAACTCCACCGCCCGCAGGAAATCTTCCATGTGGATCCAAGTGATGCGCTGTTTCCCGCTGCCCATTTTTCCTCCGATTCCGAAGCGGGCGAGTCGGCTGAGAACGTCAAACACGGTGCCCGTTTCGTTTGCCAGCACCATGCCGATGCGCAGGGCGACCTTGCGCGTTTCCGCAGGCACCATCGCGCTGTAAAACGCATGTTCCCATGCTTGAGCGACTTCGCACGAAAACCCATCGCCCGGATCTCCGCTCCACTCGTCTTGCGGGACGTCTTCGGCGTGGCGATACCAAGTGGCCGTCGAGGCGTTGAGCCAGACTTTCGGTGGCACTTTGCAACGAGCTACCGCGCGACCAATCGCCCGCGTGCTGTCCACTCGCGATTCGATAATTTCGCGTCGAGCGACTTCGTCATATCGGCAATTCACACTGCGCCCGGCGAGGTTAATGACGGCTTCCGCGCCTTCTAACGCCAATTCCCAAGGGCCGGAATTTTTGCCGTCCCATTCGAGAAACATCCCGTCACCGCTCCAACCTTGGCGATGGCGTGCGACACAAACGACCTCGCGACCCTGCCTTGCAAAATGTCGGCAAAGGTAGCGGCCAAGAAAGCCGTTGGCTCCAAAAATAACGATGATCGGATTCATGATTGTGTGGGTTGGGGTGAAAATGTGGGACAAGATGCGTCGCGGCAGTCCGCAGCGGGCAGAGAGCGAATGGCGTCCGCGATCGCCGTCTCGGACCGCAGTTTTAAGATGTGGGAAATGGTCAGCCGATTTTCAGAAACCAAATGGACCACCTTGCTGATGAGAGGAAGCAGAGCGGGCGAGGCGAGTCGGAATGACCATTCGTGATAAGCGACTGTCGCCCACAGGCATGTATTCCATGCTGCAGCGCCTTGCCACCAGCGGCCATCGTCAGCGAGCACCACGATCTCGCGACCGCCGCCAATCGCGGCTAGGCCGGGAAATCGTTGCTCGGCAGCAGCCGAATCATAGCCAAGAAACTCCACGTGAACGCGCTTCGGCTGGTTTTCTAGCCAAGCGCGAAATTTCACGCACAGCCCGCAGTGTGGATCATGAAAAATGGTTAGCGTTTTCATGGCATTGAAGCATTTGAGATTACAGTGCGCCAGTGGGTGGCAGTGGCGGTGGCGCAATGTGCCAAGTCGCACGCTTTCTCCACTTGGTAAAAATGATCAGGTTCATGAAATGCATGGCCCCGAGCACTAACAGCACCACGCCCAGCTTCGCGCTGAGAGCTTCAAATACTCCGCGAGTTTCCACGACATCCCTGCTTAATTTTAGGTAAAGCGCGACGAAGCCGAAGTTCACGAGGTAAAACCCCATCACCAGCAAACGGTTCACACTGTCTGCCAGTTCCTGATTTCCCTGAAAGCAGTCCACTAGAAAAACTCGGCCATTTTGGAACAACGTTCGCGCCACCCAAATCGTGAGAGGCAGAGCGATGATGAGATAGAGTGCGTAGGTGATGACTGTTGCATTCATTGTATGGTTTCCTTTCTTGTTCTTGTTTATCCCGATTTTTCAGAAATAACTGAAAATCATCAGGAAATTTTTTTAGCCGCCGAGCAGTTTGGCCGCCATTTGCAGGGCAAAGCCATGTTTCATGGCGGAAATCCGGTCAGACATCTTTGACCCGAAGTCGAGGAATTCCTCCAATTGGCGCATTTGCTCATGAAACGCACGGCCCTCTGGTGTATCAATTCCTTCGCTTTCATCGGCGCATTTGCGCAAAACTGCCAAGGCCGGATCAATTTCGCGGCGTTTCCGCTCTCTAGCCACCGTGGTGAAGATCTTCCAGACGTCTTTTTCCGCTTCAAAGTACTCTCTGCGGTCGCCTTTTTTGACGATGATCCGAACCAATCCCCAGACCACCAGTTCCTTGAGATTGGTGTGGGCGTTGCCACGGCTGATCTCAAGTTCGAGCATCACTTCATCGGTGCTAAGTGCCTGAGTAGAAATCATTAACAACGCATGAATCTGCGCCATCGTGCGGTTGATTCCCCACTGTGTGCCGAGCGCTCCCCACTGGGTTACAAACTCATTTTTGGCGTCATCAAGCTTGTTTGTCGTTAGCGCATCCACGACTTTCAGAAAATACCGAAAGTAGAATATTGGCAACAACTTTTTTGGATTTTGCTTAGAAATTTCAGCGACCAAAATTTCTGTCTGGATACATTGGGTCAGGTGCTGGCGACAAACGAATATCCAAGGCCGCGGCGAGTTTCGATCATGCATTCTGCGCCAGTTCTGGCGCTGCGAAGCTTCGAGCGAATCGACTTAATGTGCGCGTCCACAGTGCGATCTGTCACTGCGCCGGGGTCTTGCCACGCATGGTCGAGCAGTTGATCGCGGGTGAAGACGCGTCCGGGGTGTTCCAGCAAGACGAGCAGCAGTTTGTATTCGTGTGCTGTCAAATCGAGCGGTGCGCCAGCGAAGTGAATGCGCATGGAAGCACGGTCGTGATGAATGAGAGGATGGTCGGCCTGGACTTGTTTTTCGTGAGTTTTTGGAAGTTCTGGCCGAGTCCGTCGAAGGATGGCGCGAACGCGGGCGACGATTTCACGAGGAGAAAAGGGCTTGGTCACATAATCGTCGCCGCCGAGTTCGAGGCCAAGCACGCGGTCGAGTTCACCATCGCGAGCGGTGAGAAAAAGCACCGGGATCGTCGAAATTTCGCGCAAGCGGCGGCAGACTTCGAGTCCCGTCATGTCGGGCAGGCCGATATCGAGGATGGCAAAGTCGAACGGGGCGCTGCGGGCGGCGGTGAGCGCGTCGTTTCCTGTGAGCGAGTGCGTCACCGTGAAACATTCCGTTTCCAAGGCGTAAATCAAGGTGTCTGCGATTGCGGGCTCATCTTCAACTAACAACACATGCGGCATGAGCTGCATTTCAAACGCCCATGAAGAATTGCCAATCCTTAAAGCTGGGCGATGCATTTCACGCTGATGCCCCGACTTTTTTCATCGGATTTGCTGATTTTTGGCGATAGGAGCATCGCGTGGCTGTGCTTCTTGCGATCGAATCCTCCTGCGACGAAACCGCAGTAGCCATCCTACGTGGTGAACCCGGCAAATGTGCCAAGGTGCTCACCTCGGTGATTTCCTCGCAGATTGAGATCCATCGCGAGCACGGCGGAGTGGTTCCCGAGCTGGCTTCACGCAATCACTCGCTGAGACTGCGCAGTCTCGTAGAAAACGCGCTCTCAGAGGCTGGTGTGACCATGGCTGAGATCGACGCATTTGCTGCGACAAGTGGCCCAGGTCTCGCCTCGTCACTCTTGATCGGCAGCACGGCGGCAAAAGGCATGGCCTGTGCGCTGAGAAAGCCGTTCCTTGGCGTCAATCATCTGGAAGGTCATTTGTTATCGCCGTTTATTGCTCAGACACAGGTGCCGCCACACGTCGCGCTGATCGTTTCTGGAGGCCACACCTTGTTGCTCGATGTCGAAACAGCGGGACGCTACCGCAAACTCGGAAGCACTCGAGACGATGCGGCGGGCGAGGCTTTTGACAAGGTCGGCAAGTTGCTCGGCTTACCCTATCCGGGCGGCCCGGAAATTGAGAAGAGCGCACTTTCTGGGAATCCAGCCGCGTATGATTTTCCCCGCTCCATGTTGCATGATCCGCATTTGGATTTCTCGTTTTCAGGGCTGAAAACTGCGGTGCTTTACACACTACAACGCGAGTCGGGAAACGTTTCTGGGCCAGATCTCTCGGCCTCATTTCAACAAGCGGTGATTGAGATTCTGATAGGAAAAACTCTGCGTGCAGTGAAGCAGACAGGGCACCAGCGGGTCGCAATTTCCGGTGGGGTGAGTCTGAATCAGGCACTGCGCACTGCCATGTTAGAATACTGTGAAAGTACGGGAATCGAGCTGGTAATGGCTCCTCCTGCGTTCTGCACCGACAATGCAGCGATGATTGCGTTTGCGGCATTGATTCGCCATCTCGATGGAGAAAACACACCGCTGAACGAGGATATTCATCCGAACTTGCCGCTGGTGTGTTCCGCATCGGTGCGATAGAAAACTTGGAAATGATTCATCAAATGCTGGTTTTCGACTTCGACGGCACCATTGCCGATACTCTGGAAGAGACGCGCCGCATATTTAATCAACTCGCACCGGACTATGGCTTGCGCCAAGTGGATGAAGACGAACTGGATCATCTGCGCCACTTGTCACTCAAGGAATTGCTGGAGCATTTGAACATCCCGAAACGGCGCGTCCCGGCTCTGATTTCGCGCGGCACCGGGCTGATGCGTGGCAATATCACACAGTTGAAAATGATCGAAGGCATGTCCGAGGTGATTGTGGAGCTGCGTCGGCATGTGCGCTGCTTTGGAATTCTCACTTCGAATGCCACTGCCAATGTGGATTTGTTTTTGCGCAACCACGGTCTGCGAGAGTCCTTTGATTTCATCTCCTCCACTTCCAAGCTGACCGGGAAAGCCAAACATCTCCGGGCGATTCGCAAGACGTTCTCGCTGCGTCATGAGGAGATGCTCTACATCGGAGACGAGTTGCGTGACGTGAGAGCTTCGAAAAAAGCGGGCATTCCTATCGCGGCGGTTTCGTGGGGATTCAATTCCAAAGAATCGCTCGCCACACAGTCGCCAGAGTATCTTTTTGATCGTCCTGAGGATTTCCTACAACTGCTTGCCCCGCAGTGATTGACACCCGGAAGGAGTGACGAACAAGCTCATCGCATGCCGGATCAGAATGACGATATGAAGAGCCATCCGAACGTGCCCGATGAGGCTGCTGTGGAGACTCATCACGAGACACCAGCTCCCAAGACCGCGATTTCAACCTCTGTCGCGCTGATGTTTGTGATCATCGCATTGCTGGCGGTTCTCATGGTAATCGGTTACCGAGATAAAATGGCGGGTTCCATCACATCGAGTCCAGAGCTCGCTGACTTGCAAGCGGAGGCGAAAGCACTGCGTGACCAGCTCAACCGCGAGCGCATGGCAATCGGCCTGAGGCCGTTAGAGTCTGGGGGCGAACCAGTCGATGATATCGCGGCACGCTTAAAGAAAGATGCGGATACGATGGTGGCCTTGGCGAAAAGTTTCGAATCGTTACTTGTGGAGAAAGATTCAGAAATTTCCGCGAAAAATGCAGAATTGATCCGCTCGGTGCAATTGCGCCAGACACTTGCGGCTGAAAGTGCGCGATTGCAGGCGGAACTTCAGCGCGCGCTGGTAAGCAGCTCAGAGGTGGAATTGCTGCGCAACGAAGTGGGATCTTTGAAATCCCAACGTGACGCGCTCGCAGGAGAGATGGCCAGCGTGCGAGAGCAACTCGCAGCCAAGGGCGAAGGTGTGCCAGCGGAATTACACGCGGACATTGAGCGGCAACTTGAAGAAACTCGCAAAGCGAAGGATTTTTTCGAAGCGCGTGTCGTAGAACTCGAGCGTGAGCTTTCACAAGCACGCTTGTTTGCCAGCAATGAAAACGAACTGTTGCCCGCAGCCGTAAAATTGGTTCGCAGCCTGCGTGATCTGGAAAACAAATCGGATTCTGAGATTGCCACAGCTTACTCCAGTCTTGGTGCAAGCATTGGCGTGAGTGTTTTGCACACACTGAATTTCGCAACCGGGTCGAGCGAGTTGTCGTCGGAAAATCAAAATCTCATCCGCGACTTGGTTGAGGAAGTGCCGGATGGCGACCTCGTCCTGGCGATCGGATATGCCTCAGAAACGGGAAATGTGGACAACAATCGCACCCTTTCCTCGGCCCGTGCTACTGCCGCCGCTCAATTGTTTTCCGATGTCAAACGATCAGGACAACAAGTGCAGGCCGTTTATTTAGGCCAGACCGATCGCTTCAGCAGCCGCATCCCAGAGCGCAACCAAATCGTTGAAGTCTGGCGTATTCGCAAGCAATAGAACTCCAATGCCACAGCCATCAAGACGGCCATCACGACACCAGCAGGGTCGCGATCATTCGGCGACGCCCGCTCGCAAGACAGCGCTCACCGATACAGGCTGGGATCCTGTGGCGGCCTGGTATGACAAACTCGTCGGAGAAAGTGGATCTGACTACCACCGCAATGTCATTCTTCCGGCCGCGCTTCGCTTGCTCAACTGCCAGCCCGGTGAGCGCGTCATCGATTTGTGCTGTGGGCAGGGTGTCTTGCTGAAACCCTTGTTAGAAACAGGGATTGCACATTTTCTCGGAGTCGATGCGAGCCCGCGCTTGATCGACATGGCAAAAGCCCGCCATGGCAGCGACCCACGTGTTTCATTCATCACTGCCGACGTTTGTCAGCCCGGAAAATGGGCGGATGAAAGCCACGACGCCGCCGCATGTTTGATGGCGGTGCATGATGTGCCTGATGCGATGGCATTGTTTGCCAATATTGCGCGCTCGCTCAAGCTGGGTGGCCGCTCAGTCATCGTGATGATGCATCCCTGTTTCCGTATTCCCAAGCACACTCATTGGGGCTGGGATGCGGACCAAAAAATTCAATTTCGCCGTGTTGACCGATATGGATCCCCGCTGGAAATCGCTATTACGACGCATCCCGGCAAGCAAGGTGATGAACAAACGAATTTTCATCATCGACCCCTCAGTGACATTTTGAATGCACTCGCGCGTGGTGGTTTGTCATTAAGTGGGTGCGAAGAACTTTTCAGCCATCGTCGTTCACAATCCCACGGACCATTCAGCAAAGCAGAGCATCGTGCTGCCGAGGAAATTCCACTGTTTCTCGCGATCAAGGCGGTTAGGCGATGACATAAAAAAACGGGTGCTGTGTGGCACCCGTTCCATTTCCCATTTGTGAAACTCGTTTCGATTTAATCAGCAGCTTCGGTGGTTAGCGGTGCTGCGGCGTGCGAATAACGCCAGCGGATTTTATTGCGTTTGGAAGCTGAGCGGAGCTTCCGTTGTTTGCGTTCAGTTGGAGTTTCAAAAGCGCGGCGGCGGCGCATCTCTTCGAGAATGCCTTCAGCATCCAGTTTAGTTTTCAGGCGTTTCAGAGCGCGGTCAACGGGCTCGCCTTTTTTCAAATTCACTCCTCGCATGCGATAATCTTGTTTGATTGAGTTAGTTCCACGGGAAATGTGGGAGGCGGTTGTTGGACGATGTGCCGCAGCTTGTCAAGAGGTAACCTGACCTCGGATTGAAAAATGGATGGTTGCGATCTTTGTACGGCTCGCTTAATTATCCGCTCGTTCGTCAATGTGCGAGCCGCCCACCCCATATTCCACACCACCACACCAATATTTCACTCGTTATGTATCGCATTCCTTTCGACCGGGTAAACTGGATCACCAGCTCCTTTCTGATCGGTACCGCTTTGATCGCAGTCATTGGCCTCCCCATCTACTTGATGAAGTTCGGTATCGACTGGTTCCAATTCGCGATGTTTGCCTTTTACCTTGTGGCTACCATGATGAGCATCACGATGGGCTATCATCGGCTCTTCTCGCACTTATCCTTCAAGGCAAAATGGCCGGTTCGTCTCTTCACTTTGGTCTTTGGTGCCTGTGCGTTTGAGAACGCTTGTCTGGACTGGGCCTCAGATCACCGCCGTCATCACAAACATGTCGATCATGACGAGGACCCCTATGACATTTCGAAGGGATTCATGTGGGCGCACATTGGATGGTTGATGTTTAAGCTCAATCCGGAACCACCGATGGACAACGTCAATGATTTGCGAAAAGACAAACTCGTGATGTGGCAATATCGATATGTCCATGGGATTGGGTTTGTGGTGGGCCTGGTGATTCCATCGATATTGGGCTACGTATGGAATTTCTCCAACGGCGAGAATCCTTGGGTCGGTGCGTTGGGTGGTTTCTTGATCGCTGGCGTGGCCCGCATCGTAGTGGCTCAGCACTGCACTTTTTTTATCAACTCCCTCTGCCACACCATTGGTCGGCAACCCTACTCCTCAGGCCACAGTGCTCGCGATAGCGCGGTGATGGCTTTCCTGACGTTTGGTGAAGGCTATCACAACTACCATCACGAGTTTCAGCATGACTACCGCAACGGTGTGAAACCTTGGCAATGGGATCCAACCAAATGGATGATCTGGACACTCTCGAAAGTCGGTCTTGTAGAAGGTTTACGCCGAGTCCCAGACAGTAAGATTCTTCTGGCAGAGATGCGAGAAGCTCGTGTCCGCGCTCAAAAGCACCTTGCCGAACTGCAATCGCGCGAACCGGGTGCTGCCCAGCGCGCCAGTGACGCCATCCATGAAATCCATGAGCGTCTGACTGCCAATTATCACGAACTTGAAAAAGCGGTGTCCGAGCGCGTTCAAATTTCTCGTGAGGCACTCAATCGCTGGCAGGCTGAGACACGTGAAATGATGCGAGAAATCAGCCGCATGTCCGCCGCCATTCCAAGTTAGTAGCGAGTCATCTATAGGCGAAGTTCGATTGTCGGGAATTTTTTCTAACACAAAACTTCATGCCTTGAATTGCATGATCTTAATTTAACGACCACATCGTCATGCGGTTCTGCAATTTTCGTTCTTTCAGGTTGCGATCAGTCTCATTCTCATTAGTTTCTTCACGACTGCTGTGACCGCCTATATTTGGTAGCTGGCCCGAACCGATATGACTAAATCGGGGTCATCATCCACTTGCTTATGTCATGCCCACAATGGGAAAACAGACAGCTAATGGACGGCCCCACTTGTTGAGCTTATGGAACGTGGCTCACAGCGCCAACGACGGCACAGCGGTTTTCTTTTTTTCCATATCAGTTACCGGATTCGACAGAGGTAATGTTTTGTAACTGATTTTTTAAGTCGGCGACTAAGTCGGTAAGTTTCTGGAAATCCTTTTGATGAGGAATGTTGGGATCAAATCTCAAGCGCTGATGTAGTGATATCGCCTCATCGAGCACCTTATCATCTGCGATGATCGGACGCAGCCGCGCCAGCCAGTGTGCGAATGTTTCACCAGTGTGGCGATCTCCGAGTTGTTTGCGTGCAGGTAGTTCCAATGCATGCAACGGAGTTTGAATGATGACTCCCTCGTATGCAGTGGCAGGACTCACTGCAAGGAGTCTCGTTCGCGAGCGCCACAGACGCCTGAGAATGAATGTAGCCGATACAATGCCAACGGAGAGCATGATGAGAGTCACCGTCATTCTGTTTTCGGGTCGGTTACGCCACAGGAAAAAATCTTCACGTAGAAGTTTCAAATCGTCGCTCAGACGCTGGGCGAGTTTTGGTTCTGCGATAACGCTGCCGATCCAATCGGGTGGCGTGGAGTCGAAATCGATCCACAGACCTGTATCCTGATCCCACACTCGGCACCATGAATGACCATGTGTGCCGCGTAACTGAAAACCGCCACGTTTCACATCACGCTCGATGGCTGCATATCCTGTCGTGTAGCGCGATGGTGTGCCGCTGGCGCGGAGAATGAGTATCGCGGAAGTGGCAAAATACTCACAATGGCCAGCTCTCACTTCAGTGAGAAAGCGCCCAATCGCTGTGGTTTTGCCATTGATTGAGTAAGGTTGGCGTATCGTCAGCTCACGGGTGTATTGAAAGCGTTGATGAAAAAACGTGCGCAGTATTGCGAGTTTTTCAGACAGTGAGGCGTCGGGCCTGAGGCCGATTTGCTCCATCGTGCCATGAATGATTTCCCGTTCGGATATTGGGATCTGCAAATCTTCTAGCATCATGGGAGGAAGTTCCGGATTGCTGTCACCTCGCCACAGGACGTTACCCTCGATCACAGGGTCTTTCGGAAAAACACGCACCGTTCCGAATGAATTGCGCTCTACTCCCTCCAGTGAGAAACCGCTCAGCATTTTGGCGTCCCCGGGCAGAGGAAGTGGTGTCTCTGCCGTCGCCGTGCCGCGTAATGTGAAATAGGGGAAATGGGTAACATCTCGGCTGCTCTCATTTTCCTTCAGCAAATAATAGGTGATGTTGTTGACGAGTATCGAGTCGAGATCTTGAAAGTCGGTATTTTCCAGTCGCTGGTTCCGCCAGTTCGCACCTAGAAAATTGTTAAAGCTAGCGGTTCGCAAAAGGCGTGGCACGGGTGTTTTGTCAGCAGGCTTTATGCGCCAAACAATATCCTCTGATTGAATGACTGAGCCGCGCCTTCCAATCATGGTGGACACTAAGTTTGGATCGAAATTCGAACCTTGCTGACCGCCTGGTCCACCAATCCAATCATCTGCTTTTTCTAATGCGAGACGCCCCGCTAGAGCCATCAATCCCGCCAACACAAGGATTGGGAAAAGCATTAGCAACCTAACCTTTGCGGCAGACATCAGCATCCATCCACTAAGGATCAACAAGCCCGGCAGGAATATGTTAGATGTCCCTTTGACGCCAACCGTGGTCGCAACAATCGTGACCGCAAACATCACGTTGCCAAAATTGAAGGAAGTATTTTCCTGAATAAGACCAAATCGCCTGCTACGTGCTCGGTGATGCTTCGCTAGGAATGAAAAAGCACTCAATGGCAATGAATCTCGCATCCCATAGGACTGCACGAACTGCATTGGAATGATCAGTGCTGGCACCCAAGAAAGCAGGATCAGTAGTGCCGAGTAGCGGTTTCCATCCAACCAGATCAACACTGCTGCGAGCAGGATGGCAACTGAGCTGAGGTGCCATGCTCTACTGCATGCGGCTTCGTCAAAGTCCCAGCGGATGCGTGTCCAATGTGCTCCCTCGGCAATGAGGGCAAGCATCAACCCAATCAAAGGTCTGCCTGTCATTGCGCCCCAGAAGAGCAGCGATGTTCCTAATAAAAGTCTGGGAGGTGGATGCGGTGAGTTAATACGTTTGAGAAAATTTGAATGATATATTACGAATTAGAGCCTATTCGGCAGGCGCATGAGATCGCGCGCGACATTGCCTGCCTCGATCCAGTAGCCAGGAGTATTTTCTGGTCGGTCGTTTTGCCCGACGATGATGGGGACGCAAATGATACCGCCACGTTCCAAGACTCGTAACAGCTCCGCGCGGGATTCATCCCAGCCGTTGAAGATGACTAAGCATGAAGTCAGGTCGTCTCCATGCTTCAAGACCAGTTGCGCGAGAGAGTGGTGATCTCCAGTATGGCTGGGAGTGACACCCGCTAGGACTTCCAAGATTTTTTCGCCACGTTCGATACCGCGTCCGGCTGTGAAGCGATGTGCTTCGTTTCCGATAAACATGAGATCGAGGATCGATTCCCGGGTATCTATGGTCATTGCAAACGAGGCGGCCACGGATACCACATCTTCAAAACAACTTTCGGTTATTTCGTTGGCTAGAGTGTCTAGAACTAACGCGTAGCGGGGATAGTACGTATCTTCTAGTTCCTTGACGATTGGACGGCCCGTGCGTGCCCAGCTTTTCCAGTGGATGAGTCGCAGCGGATCACCGGGCCGGTATTCGCGCAGTCCCACAAACTCACCGGAAGTGCCGATAGAATTGGTATTGGTTTCACCACTCACTTTGTAAGCAGCCCCACCCGGCAGTTCAACCAGCGGTAGGGCATATCGCCGTGGTAGCACGATGAGGGTGCAGGGTGACGCTTTGACTTTGGCGCACCTCTGGAATAGTCCGAGCGGGTCAGGGAGCTGCACTCGCAGATCATGCAGACGAATCACACCGCGGTGTTGTGGTGTGAGTTCAATGAATCCGCTCATTTCTTTACCGGGATGGAGACAGATTTCCTGCGACGAAAAGCCGCCGGTAAAAAGCCGTTTGCGCAAGCACAACCACTTCCATCGGTAATATGCGAACACACGGTCAAAGCGATTGCGCAGCTCTTCTCCAGGCTCTCTCAAACGGACGAAATCATCCTCTTCGGGTCTGGAATCTGGTGGTGATTCTGTCAGCCAAGCACGCGTCAAACGGCGGCGACCCACATTCTTGATTCGAACCGAGATACGCAGTGTTTCACCAGCCGTGGCATGGCGCGGAACTTCCCGAGTTGCCTCCAATTTGGCTCGCCGAAGAAAGGCCCATGGTAGGCCAATTAAGATCATTGAAAAACAAAGCGAAAATAGCTGATAGATCGAAGACCGCATGTGGCCGACTCCAAGACATGTGGCAAGAACGAGGATGATTCCAATCGACGCACCGGCGGGTCTCAGGCGGCGATGGATGAAGTGGTGGATGCCTGAACTCCGATGGTAAATCCGGTGCAGTGAACGATCCAATGCCTTGCTGCGCGACGGACAGTCATTTTTCGCCAGAGCTGGAGAGTCGGCATGCATTTCAAAACGGCTAAATAGGAACGGGTGTACTATGGATCAGGTCAGCCACGATTTGGCGAGCGGTGGAGCCTGAATATTTCGCATCAGGAGTCAGCACCATGCGATGCGCGATGACATCTGCCGCCACAGATTGGATTAATTCCGGCGAAACAAATTCGCTGCCCTCAAAGACTGCCAGCGCTTGGGAAACTTTCATCAAGGCCAAAGAAGCGCGTGGGCTTGCGGCAAGTTGAATCTTTGGATGACTACGAGTGGCCCCAACAAGAGTCACCACATAATGGCGGAGCTCATCGCTGAAGCGAACGCGGCGTGCGGCGGCCATGAGTTCGAGAATTTCTTCGCGAGTGGCGACGGGTTCCATGAAATCCACGGGATGTCTTTCCATCTGATCCGCAAGGATTGCCATTTCCTCGCTGGCGCTCACATAGCCGAGTGCGCACTGCATGGTGAAGCGGTCCATTTGTGCTTCTGGCAAAGGATAAGTTCCCCGGAACTCGACCGGATTCTGAGTGGCGATCACGAAAAACAATCCGTCCAGATCATGGCGTAATCCCTCAATGGTGGCTTGCCGTTCGCCCATCGCCTCCAGCAATGCACTCTGGGTGCGCGGTGAGGCCCGGTTGATTTCATCAGCGAGTAAAATATCGGTAAAGACGGGGCCGGGATGAAATCGAAACTCCTGCGTGCGTGGGTCGAGCACTGAGATACCGAGGATATCAGAGGGTAGCAGATCCGGTGTGAATTGGACGCGTTTGAAGACTGCGCCGCTGATTGCTTTGGCGATGGACTTGGCCAAAGTGGTTTTGCCTGTGCCGGGGAAATCTTCTAATAGCACATGTCCGCCCGATATCATGCAGGCCAATACTCTGCGCACAATTTCTGGTTGGCCTCGCACTACGGAAGAAACTGCGGATTCAAGGCGAGCGGAGAGGGTGGCAATACTCATTTTTGGCTGCCCTCATTCCAACCCGTGCCGCGTGAGCCGTCGAGGATTCTCTCGCGTTCTTCAATGGGCAAAAAAAAACCGTCACCCCGCGAGTGCGAGATGACGGGAGATGAGCGAATTTAGAGGCGGATGCTGCCATGAAACACTACCCCAGAGCTACGGTAGTGGTGCGGGTAAACTGGTGCGCAGACTGGCGGACGATAATATCGGCGTGGTTGAGGCACGTAGCGCACAGGAGCATGAACGAACCGATGGCCCCACACGGGTGTGCCGCAGCGTGGCCTGTAGCGCACCACGTATCTCTCGGTATAAATCGGCGTTCCGCACGAACGGTAGCCGCTCACGTAAACTTGATTGGAGTGGTGGCTTCGATATGGACGCGCATCGGCCTGTGGTGATGCAGTGAGCAGGGCGAGCGCGGCAATTGCAGAGGTAATGATCGTGTTTTTCATAGGAATGTAGTTTTAAACGACGCGATCTTCGACGGTGGTATGCTGGAAAAATTCGAAACCTTTTTTAAAGATTGTCATTAGCTTCATGGAGCATTGCGTGGTCTGAATGGGTAAGACACGCTTTGCCGCGTGGAATTTGAGGCAAAAATCCCTTGGTTGCAGAGCGCACAGCGCGACATGCGCTGGCTTGTGGGCGTTTCTGGTGGAGCGGATTCAATGGCTCTGTTGCACATTTTGATCCGTGCGGGTTTTCAAGATTTGGTAGTTTGCCATCTCGACCACCAACTCCGTGGACAGGCTTCTACGCAGGATGGGGAATTTGTGTTGAAGATGTGCGGCCAGTTAGGAGTGCCGTGTGTCTTGAAGCAGACTGATGTCCGCGAGCAAATGACTGCAAGTGGTCAGTCGCTAGAGACGGCAGCCAGAAATGCTCGTCATGCGTTTTTCGCCCAGTGTGCAAAGAGGGAGAACTGCCAGCGTATTTTACTCGCTCATCACGCGGATGATCAGGCGGAGACCGTTCTATGGAATTTGCTTCGTGGCTCGCACGGTCTCAAGGGCATGCATGAGGAGCAGCATATCACCATCGACGGAATTGGCATGCTGTTGGTTCGCCCTTTGTTAAACGTGCGCCATGCTGAGCTGGTCACATGGCTCCAGCATGAGGGTCATTCTTGGCGAGAAGATGCGAGCAATCTTGAACCAGTGGCCATCCGCAATCGCCTGCGAAAGGAGGTGTTTCCGCTGCTTCATGAAATTTCGGGTCGAGATGCCGTGTCTGCATTCGCGCGTGCCGCTCGGGATAGTGCGGCGCGCGATGAGACCGAGTCGTCATGGCTGCAAAATATTGAGTTCCGGGATCCGCAAGGACGTCTGCATCTGGAGGTTTTGCGCGAGTTGCCGGAAACACTCCGGCGAGCCGTGTTGCGGAGTTATCTGATTGAAAACCACGTTCTGCGGATTGATCGCGCATTGCTCGATGATTCACTCAGATTGTTAGATTCAGCACATCCTGCGGTGGTCAATCTGCCCGGGGATCGGCGGCTCAGGCGTAGTGGCGGCAGGCTTTGGATTGATGGGCCGCCACCATGATCGATTCATCCGCACGCATTGAATAGAACCACCTACAAATAGAGGCGAATTCAACGCAGGGCGCGGAGGATCGCGGCCTGAGTTTCTGGCTGGGCTAGATTGCCGAGGTGGCCGCCATTGGAAAAGACGTGGACATTTTCCGAGCCGAGCGTGTTTTTCATCCAGCGCACATCGCCGGGAGCGTGGATGAAGTCGTTGGCGTTGGTGATGATGCGCACCTTGTTGTTCGCAGAAAGGGCGCGGCTGTAGGTTTTAAGATCCGCCTCGCGTTTGAAATCAGCCATCTTCACTCCGCGCCCGGCATAGTAGGGTACGACCATTTTCACAAAATAGTCCTCATAGCGGTAACCGAGAATTTCTTGGTAAACCGCATCGCGCCGCCAGTTTGAGACGGGGTTTTCCAGCACCCCAAGGTTGTTGCGATATTGGCTGGCGAAGACCATATCGCGCAGCACCATGCGAAATGAGAGGCCGATGAGAAACTTCGATTCGGTAGCTTCAAACGGGATGATCTCACCCGGCGCAGGTGGGTTTCTTGCGATATAAACGGCTTTGAGAAACATGTTATCAATTCGTGAATCCCGTTCATCGGCTGGCCATGCGTCTGGTGCGAGAGCGTATTGATCCAGTTTTTTGACGCCGTAGCTCAACTCGACAGGTGGATTGATCGCGACGTAACGCGAGAAGCGCAACGAGTCCGCACCGCGCTGATTTTCCGTGGCGGCGAGATGCAAGGCGTGGAAACCACCCATCGAGTAACCAATCATTGAACGCTCACCAAGCTTGTTAGGATAATCGCTTTCAAGCTTCTCATCGATGGTTTTGAATAATGCCATCAGATCCGCACGGTCAATCGGCGGATACCCCGGCAGGTGCGAGGTCGAGGCGTTGTCCATGAACTCAGGGTGGAATGCGCTGGAAGTGGTGACTACCGAATAGCCGTTTTCAAACAAGTGCTCGGCGATGCTGAGGATGAGCATCGCCATGCGGTGACCACCCACTCCTGGGTTGATGTAAACAAGCGGAGCGGGATTTTTTTGCATCCAGCAATTGAAAGGGACACGGCGGCCAGTCGAGTCCATGCGCACATGCAGGCGACGTCCATTTTCCGGAAAATCACGGTCGCGCAGACGGATCTTGGCGAGTCCCAATGTTTCGAGCGTGGGAAGATCTAGTGGACCGCGGAGGCTCATGTCTGGTGTGCCGGGCGTGGCCGAGTGTACCCAGAGCAGTTTTCCATCTTCATAAGAGTCCGCAGAGGTTTCGATGAACCTCACCAAGTCGCTAGTGGTGGTGGAGAGATAGTTGAACGATGCAACCGCAGTGACGTAGCGCAGTGAATCGACGTGATTGAGAGGATCGGCAAAACGGTCTCCTGCCAGCCCGACTGCGTGGCATTCATCACTCGGTCCGAAGACTGGCAGCATTAGATACGTTTGCGGCCGCCAGCCCCAATGCATAAATGTTTCCGCGAAGTCCGCGTTGGATTTCGGGATGTCCCAGCGAGTGGCCACGTCGAAAAATCCTCCCACGCCAGCGGTAGTGTTGGTCAGGAAGCGGACGGATTCATCGCCTGCACCATCCCAACGACCCTGTAACATGTGGTTGACCACGCGCCCGGGGTAGGTGGCATTTCGGGCGAAATGCTTGATCGAATTCCGGGCAGGCTCTGGAACTACGGCGCGCCATGCGCGACCACTGGGATGGATTACGTTTTCCAAAATTCCACGGTTGGCTACCCAAATGCCGCGATTCATAGGTTCCAAGGGATCAGTCATCGCTCCCATCGGAACGATCCGAGGAGCCTGACTCGTGGACTCATGTTCTTGCGGAGCCGAGCATGAAGTCCATAGCAGAACCCCAAGTGGGAGGAGTTGAAAACCAAGCGAACAATTCTTCTTCATCACGCACTGGCAATGGATTCGTTCGGTATTGCAGTCAAATCCTATTTGGGAGGGAGAAACTTTCTGACTATTGGCAGTAAAGGGCATGGCTAAGCCGTCACCCACCTAGGATCATAAAAATCTCCGTCTCATCCCACCAGCCACCGCCGTGACACATGCCGGACCTTGGGCACCCCCGGGCGCGCCGACGCCCCCGTCGGCAATCGACAACCAAGACGCCTACCAGTATCACCCCACTGAAGGCTTTCACATCTTAACTGCGATGCTGGATAAATGGCGCAATGTGCGCTCGAAAATTCCTGAGTGGCGTGTCACTTTGCGGCATGGATTTGTTTTCTAAACCCCAGCCAATCAAAGATCAGGCGCTCTCGGTCACGCAATTGCTGCGGCGCATGAAGAATCTGCTGGAGGTGCAGGTGGGCGAAGTGTGGGTGGAGGGTGAAGTTTCCAATTTGAAAAAACAGGCGAGCGGGCACTGGTATTTTTCGCTCAAGGATGAGGGGGCGCAGATTCAGTGTGCGATGTTCGGTGCGCGCAAGCGGTCGGGTGCGGATGCGCTGGAGGATGG
>JBGSLX010000148.1:0-19406 GCA_041740475.1 Akkermansiaceae bacterium
GGCCTGGCGGAGCTCCAGCTCGAGTTCATCGAGGCGCGGGTTGTTCGCGTTTTTTCCGCCGGCTTTGATTCTGGATTTCGCCTCGGCCGGCGTTTCGATGTCGCAGAAAACGATCATCACCAGCCCCGCCAGCGGTTCCGAATCCTCCAGCCGCTCGACGATCAGGTCGGCGTGCTGGGTGCCGCCGTTGGTTTCGATCTTCAGTCCGCGCATCGTCACCGGGCCGGTCTGGCGCAGGGCTTTCTGGAAGGCGGAGGTCAGCTCATGGACCAGGCCTTCGCGGGCCATCGCGAAGATGTTGAGGTTCGCCTTGCCCACCGCGGGCTCCAGGTATTTGCCGGTCTTGCCGCTGATGTGGATGATGTTCCCCTGATCATTGACCAGCACCGAGGGCGGGGCGTAACGCCGGAGGATCAATTGGTCGGCCTGTGTCTGGAGATTCAGAATGGGTTTCCGCCCATCCTCCGCCTCGGAGTCCCCCGAAAAGCCGGGCGCGAAGGAGGAGGGGAAATCGATGGGATCCGGGCGCACGGCGGATTCCAGCCGCTGGTAAACCCGGTCTTTCCCGCTGGCCGCGGCGAACAGCGGGGTGAACTGCCCGATGGTTTCGGCGTTCCCCAGGATCAGGATGCCGCCGGGATGCAGGCTGTAATGGAACAGCGGAAAGAGTTTTTTCTGAATCTCGGGTGCCAGATAGATCAGCAGGTTGCGGCAGGTCAGGATATCGAGTTTCGTGAAAGGCGGATTCTTGATGATGCTGTGCGGCGAGAAGATCACCATCTCCCGGATCTCCGCGCGCACCCGGTAGCCGCCTTCCTCCTTGGTGAAATAACGCCGCAATTGCTCCGCCGTGAGTTCCGTGGAGATCTTTTCGGAAAAAACGCCCTGCCGCGCCTTGTCGATGGCGTCGCGGTCGATATCCGTCGCGAAGATCTGCAGCTTGAAATTTTTCCCTGGCTTGAGTTTTTCCACCACTTCCCTGAAGACGATGGCGAGGGTGTAGGCCTCCTCGCCGGTGGAGCATCCGGTGACCCATGCTCGCAGCAGTCGCGTGGGGTGGTGGGCGAGGAGTTCGGGCAGGGTCTGATCGCGCAGCAACTGCCAGACATCAGGGTCGCGAAAAAATCCGGTCACGCCGATGAGCAGCTCCTTGAAAAGCAGATCGAGCTCTTCGGGGTTCTCGTTCAGGAAACGCACATAAGAAGTGATCTTGTCGATCTGGTGGATGCCCATGCGGCGCTCGATGCGGCGGTGCAGAGTGTTCTGTTTGTAGAACGAGAAATCGTGGCCCGTCCGGCTGCGCATCAGAATCAGGATTTTATCGACGCCCCCGCACATGGCGGATTCGACGTGAGCTTCCTGCGGCGTGGCGTTCAGTGCGTGTTTCAGAAAGGCCATGATCCGTCCGGGCAGCTCCTCCGCCGGTGCCACGATGTCCGCGAGGCCCGCGTCGATCACGCTGCGCGGCATGCTGTCGAACTTTGCGGACGCGGGGTCCTGCGCGACCGCGAGACCGCCTTTCTCCTTAATCTCACGCAACCCCTCCGTGCCATCGGACGCCATGCCGGAAAGGATCACACCGATTGCTTTCTCCTGCTGATCGAGGGCGAGTGAACTGAGGAAAAAATCGATGGGCAGGCGTTGTCCGCGTTTTGCCAAGGGTTCGAAAAGATGCAGCATCCCGTGCAAGAGGGACATGTTCTTGTTCGGCGGGATCACATACACGCAGTTCGGTTGCACGCGCGTCCTGTCCTTCACTTGCCTCACCTTCATGGGTGTGCCGCGCTGCAAGAGCTCCGGCATCAGTCCCTTACGCGTGGGATCTAAGTGCTGGACGATGACAAACGCCATACCGCTGTTTTCCGGAACATGCGCCAGAAACTGCTCTAGTGCCTCGAACCCTCCCGCCGATGCACCGATGCCGACGATGGGAAAGGAAACCGCCGCCACGGGCGCGGGTGGTTTCTCTGGTTCCGCCGCATCGGCCTTCTTCGCCCGGGAGGTGAGTGCTGCTTTCTTTTTCATAATGACATGCCGGATCCAGAGAGTGGCCGCAGGGATAACGTTCGAAAATCTCCCTCTACTACGGCGCGCATGATGTGCAGCGGCAAGCGGGGTAACAACCCTAATTTCGCCGCTGACAGTAGGGATAAACCTACCATGGACACAGGTTCACTCGTGGTCGTAGATGACGTAGAATGTGGGTGCGGAAATCCTACTTCGAACGCGCCCAAGGACTAGGTCACTGCGAAATAATGACGCGGATTTTCACGGATAATGATCTCCCATGGGGTTGGCTTTAGCCATTTTGGGATCCGAGATTTTGAAAATGAGGCAAAGGTCTTCGATTCAGCTCCCTCCAATCCATGATGATCTGTGTCATCTGCCGTCAATCTCTTCATTCGTCCGGCGGAAACTCCCTGATGTAGGAATTCTGGGGATGAAAACCAAATATCTGTGGCTCAAAGGCATGGAACACCTCAGCGTCGGCGCGGTGATTGGGGTCTAATCGTCGAGTTGAGACTCATTTTTCCCGGAGAGAGTGCCGAGAGCGCGGAAATGTGATCGGATCGGTAAAAAGCGTGCAATATACGGATGGATGCAGGTTAGAAGCCTGACCTCCTTTTTTGGGCGTATTTTCACTGGCAGTACGAGGTCTTGGCGAGGGTGGATTTTCCTTTGCAAAGGATGCGATTCCGGTGCTGATTTTCGTCCGCGTGAAAAACCTAGTTTTCCCTTTTTCCTTACTCTGTGCGTCGTTGCTGGCGTGCACAGCGGAGTTTTCAGGTGCTCAGACTGAAAAGGTTGCAGCAGAAGAGCCAAAGAAAGTGGCACCCGTTGCCGAGAAAGAAGCGGCGGTGGTTGCTGACCCAGATGATTCTGCGGCGATGGAAGAGGCGGAAGCGGCTGCGGTGGCGGTGCCGGTGAGTCCCGATCCGGTGCGCGTCTATGGATGGCGTGAAAATGTGGTCATTGATGGTATGAAAGACGCACTTCTCGCCAAACTGGATTCCGGTGCGCTGACCAGCTCGATCCATGCGGAGGAGACCGAGCTGTTCGAACGCGATGGGAAAAAGTGGGTTCGTTTTATCGTTTTGGACACGCGCAAGGAGCAGCCGGTTCGTTCGCGACTGGAGGCCCCGCTGGTGCGCACCGCGCGGATCAAGGAGCCGAATGCGGAATCGGTCGCTCGCGAAGTGGTGCGGCTCTCGTTTCAAATCGGAGATCGCAAAATGCGGGGTGAGTTCACTCTCAACAACCGCACGAACATGCTGGCTCCGGTGCTACTGGGTCGCTCAGTGCTCAAGGATTTGGGCTTGGTCGATTCTGAGCGGACTCACCTCGCGGAGCAGAAAATTTTCCGCTGATTGAAATTCCCACTTTCGGAGGTGGACCCATCGCTATGAGCGCAAAAGGCAAATTGATCGTGGCGGTGTTAGGACTCATCCTCGCAGGAGGTGGCTTGGCGGCTTACAAAACTTTTTGGCTGGGAGTGCCATTCTGGAAAGGTGAGCAAGTCTATGACTGGCAAGTCGAAGCAAGAGTCTCGTTTCTAGCCACTGGCCGTGCCGTCAAGGCGCGCCTTTCGCTGCCGGAAGCCGCTGTGGAGCAATTGACGGGTCAGGAATCTGGCTCGCTCGGTTATCACTACCACATCGAGCGCAACCTCGGGGAATACACCGCCGTTTGGTCCGCTGAAAACCGCGAAGAAAGCCAAGCGCTTTATTATCGAGTGCGACTTCCAGAGTCCACCCGCAGCGGTGGCGAGCCAGTCTCTGCCGCTGCCGAGGTGGCGGGAAATCCGGGATTGCCCGGCGCTCTCGGGCAAGCGGCTTCTAGCATCGTCAAACGCGCGAAGACGCTGACAAAAGATCCAGACTCGCTGTTTGTCGTGATTTTCGAGCAGATTCGCAGCGGTGAAACCTCGCAAGAGTTCGCGCTGGTGAAGGCGCACTATGAGAAAGAGTTCGGCAAAAATGCGATGATCCAGATGGGGATCGATCTGCTGGAAATCGCAGGTGTGCCAGCACGTCTCGCTTACGGCGTGAGGCTGACGGAGGACGGCGGGCAAATGACTCCGTTGCCGCTGGTCGAGTTTTTCGACGGGGCCTATTGGAAAGTGCGCGACCCGCTGGATCCGGGTGCGATTCTGGACGGGCGCGACATTTTTGTATGGCATCGCGGCGGCGGTCCCTTGCTCGACGTGATGGGCGGCGAGGCTTCGCGAGTGGTTTTCACCGTGGCGAAAGAACGCCTTCCGCTCTCCAGTCTGACCGAGCTGCGCGAATCTCCATTTCTCGTTTCCACCATTCTCGGGCTGCCGCTGTCCGAGCGCTCGGTCTTCCGCTACATCGTGCTGATTCCGCTGGGAGCCTTTGTGGTGGTGGTGATGCGCAACATCGTGGGCATCGCGACGCTTGGCACGTTCATGCCGGTGCTGCTGGCGTTGGCACTTTTGGAAATCCCACTGGCGCGCGGATTGGTGATGTTCGCGGTGCTGATTGCCGCCGGCTTGTGGTTTCGCTTCTTGTTAGCGCGGCTCAATCTGTTGGTCGTTCCGCGGGTGGCGGCGTGCGTGGTGATCGTCACTTTGCTGATGATGTTCATGAGCGTGATCGGCTACCGCCTCGGCATGAGCGGCGGTGTGCAGATCACTTTGTTCCCGATGATCATCATCGCTTGGACGATTGAGCGCATGTCTCTCATTTGGGAAGAGGAGGGAAAACAAAGCGCCATCACGCAAGTCATGGGCTCGATCATCGTCGCGGTGCTGGCGTTTCTATTCATGAAGATCGGCCAGATTCAGTATTGGGCGTTTTATTTTCCGGAGTTGTTGTTGGTGCTGTTGGCGGGGATTTTGCTGATCGGGCGTTACACGGGATACCGCATTTCGGAGTTGTTTCGCTTCAAGACCTTCGCGGGCACCTGATTTCAGTTTCAGCGCATGGTTCAGGAAATACCGCAACCGGATGGAGGAAAGTGGTGGCACCGTTGGTTGCTAACGCCGCGTGAATTGCGTGAGCGCGGTGTGGTGGGAATCAACATGCGCAACGCCCGCTACTTGCTGCCAAACAATCCGCGCCGCCTCTATCGGCTGGTGGATGACAAGCTGCAGACTAAGGCGCTTGCCGAGAAAGAAGGGATTTCCGCACCGGAAACTTATGCCGTGATTCGCACGCCGCACGATGCTGCGAAGATGGAGCGGGACTTGGCTGATCGAAAAGCCTTCGTGATCAAGCCTGCGTGCGGCTCGGGCGGAAAGGGCGTGCTGGTCATTGATGGGCGTGATCCAGAAGGCCGCTACATCAAGCCGAGCGGCGCAGCCCTCACCTCAGACGAAGTGCGCCATCACGTCGCCAATATCCTGGCCGGGCTTTTCAGTTTGTCCGGCCAGCGCGACTGCGCGCTCGCTGAATACCGAGTGCGCCCGGCCAAGGTTCTCACAGACATCAGCTACCAAGGCGCGCCGGACATCCGCATCGTCATGCTGCATGGCTATCCGGTGATGGCGATGCTGCGTGCCGCGACTCGGGAGTCGGATGGCCGTGCGAACCTGCATCAAGGAGCACTCGGCATCGGCATCGATCTGGCAACGGGTCGCACCGTCCACGCGGTCCATCACGGGAAACCGATTCGCATGCACCCCGATCTGGATGTGGATCTGATAGGGATCCAAATGCCGCAGTGGGACAAGATTCTCGACATCGCCGTGACCTGTCAGGAAATGACGGGATTGGGATATCTGGGGGTGGACATCATGGTCGATGAAACGCTGGGCCCGTTGATGATCGAGGTGAATGCGCGGCCGGGACTCGCGATTCAAATGGCAAACGGCGTGGGTCTCCTGCGTAGGCTAGAGCCTGTGGTGAAACAACATGCGCGTCACCCAGGCAGTGGACATGCGGATAAAATCGCGTTTTCGCAGAGCGAGTTTGCGGTGTAGATGAGGAAGCCGAGCGGGAGCTCGGCGTGCCCGGGGGGGGAATGGTCAGCGCGAGAGAGCGCGGATTAGCTCGATGGCTTCGGGGAAATCACGGCGGATTTGCAGCGCTTGAGTGGCGGCTTGGATCGCAGCTTCGCGCTGGCCAAGGCGGGCGTGAATCGTGGCTCGGGCGTATGGAATGGCGTAGTCCGATGGCTCGGCAGCTTCGCCTTTAATCAGGGCGGCGATGGCTTTTTGAGGTTGATTGAGGCTGTTGTAGAGCAGGCCGAGATTGTACCAAGCGCGGCCGATGGAGGGATCGAGTTCGACCGATTTCTCAAGAGAAGTCAGGGCTTTTTGGGTGTCGCCGGTATCGGCAAGGGCCAGCGCGAGTTTGTAGTGATATTCCGCTTCGTGCGGTGCGAGGCGGATGGCTTCTTTGAGCGCGCGGATCGCTGCGTTCGTGTCGCCGGTGGTGCTGAGCAAGATCGCCAGATCGTGATGAAACGGCGGCGAGTTTGCATCCCATTCGATGGCTTTTCGGATCTGACGGATCGCCGCTGGAGTATCGCCTCTGAGATAGGCGAACTGGCTGAGCTGCATGCGCCCGGTGGGTTGATCGGACGTGAGATCCAGCATGTGAGTGAGCTCGCGGCCCGCCGTGCTGGTGAGATCCAGAGTGTCCACCAACGCCCATGCTGCGGCCACTCGCACCGAGCGGGATTCATCTAGCAGCAACGGTTCGAGATTTTTTCTAACCTCTGGATTCCCTGCTCGCACTTGGTGAACCAGCGTGCGGGCGGCGGCTTCGCGCACGAGCGGGCTCTTGTGAGTGAGCTGGTTAGTCAGTGCATTCGTCGCATCCGGGTCCATCGCCCAGCGAGTCAGCAAATGACAAGCCGTGGCTTGCCATGCGGGAATTTCCTCGGTGCTGAGCATGCGGATGAGTCCCTCGCGGGCGGACGGGTCGCCACGCCGAGCGCGGGCCACGAGGATCGCGCGGTCACGCGATGGCCGATGAAGACGATCGCCGTAGAATTTCTCGGATTCTTGGATCGCCCAGTCGGTGCTTTTTTCCTGATGGCAGCGGTTGCAAGCGTTTGGAATGCCAAATTCCTTGGTGAGCACGGGATCCGGACTGGTGAAACTGTGGTCATGGCGTGCATGGCGCTGCATGTAGGTGGTTTGCGGCATGTGGCATGAGGTGCAATCGTGGCCAGTCGTCCCGGGCGTGCACGGGCTGTGCGTCGCGGGGTCGATCACCGGGGCTGGAGGTTCGGTGCCGCCGGAGTGGCAGCGCATGCAGAGCATGTTGCCGGGGATCAGGCGCTTGTTCGAATGCGGTTCGTGGCAATCCCCGCAGCGCACGCCCGCATGGTGCATGCGGCTGGAAACGAATGAGGCAAAAGCAAAGTTTTCATCACGCACTTGGCCATCTTCAAAATAGGTGTCGGTGTCATCGGTCACGACGAGCGCGAAGTGGTCAAAGTACGACTCGCCGGGTACGAGATCGCCCGAGACGTCGCGGCGGCGGGAGTGGCATGCGCCGCACGTTTCCAGCATTTGATCGCGCGACTGATGTTGGATCGTGGGATCGGAAATGCCGAGCTTGCGGTTGTGTGCGAGATCGTCTTTTTGATAGGCGGGAGGTGGATTTTTCTGCCAATCCACGTGGGCCTTCATCGGGCCGTGACAGGCTTCGCAGCCGACTGACATTTCGGCCATGCGGGTGTGGTAGCTGTCCGTTTGAGGTTCGTAGTTTTTGCGCAAGCGGGTGTTGTGGCAAGCGGCGCACATCGAGTTCCAGTTCATGCCACGGCCCGTCCAGTGCCCCCAATCGCCGGGTTCGCGCTGGTCTTTTCCGAAGACATCGAACCATTCGTTGCTTCGTGGATCATAGCTCACATCGCACGCTTGGAGTCGGCCACCGGGAGCTGCGATGAGAAACTGGCGCAGTGGATTGTTGCCGATCACGCGCACCACCGGAAAACTGCGGCGTTCGTTTTTCCAACCGCGAGTGAGGATTTTCGCGAGGCCGCTTTCATCGAGAAAGGCCTCGGAAATCCCAGCCGGGTGATTGAGCGTTTGCTTGGGAGAAAAGGCCTGCTGGTCCTTGTCTTCGCGGAAATTCCTCTCGGCCAATCCATGATTGGAGTTTTCCCACGCTTCATAATCCGCCGCGTGACAATCTTTGCAGGATGCCGAACCGGCATATTTTGCATGCGTTTCATCATCCGGTGGAATGACCGTCTGCGCTGAGCTTGGGGTCGTTGTTTCCTTGATCGCAGTTGCTCTTGGCTTCTCCGGGCGATTCTTGATGGTGAAAAAAACCGCACTGCCCGCGATGATCGCGAGCATGGATATGATAATGATTTTTTTCACAACCTCTGGCGTTTTTTAAGTCCAGAGCCACTCAAGCGACCGCTCAGATGCCAGTCAATTCGTGAAGCAGTCGTTTATGAAATGAAGTCCATCCCAACCAAATCTCGATCCTCGCGGGCGGCTTCGATGAATGATTCGTCCATCGCGATGGCTTGTTTCAAGTGGCTGCGAGCGCGGTCCGCTTCGCCGAGAGTCCACAAGTAGCAGGCGAGGTTGTAGTGGAAGATTGCCATCTCGAAGAGCGATTTCGGGCCACGCAGTAGCCAGTTGCAGGCCGCGAGGGTGTCGCCGGTTTCATGCAGGCAAAATGCGGCGCGAAGGAAAAAAACGGGCTCATCCGCTGCCTTCAGACAGAGCAATCGAGCGGTGTCCGCCGCAGAGTTCCACGATTGGCTGCACATCAAAGCGGCGAGTTTGAGTTCGAGCGCCGGACGTTGGGCGCGGACCTCTGTGGGCAGTAGCTCGAGTTCGGCCAGCGCTTCGTCCGCGATGCCAAGCTCGAGCCAGCCAGAGGCCGCTTGCAATGTTTTCATGACCAACATTCGGGCAAGCTAGGAAAATCCGGCATCGCTTGCAATCACCCAGCGGCGAGAAAATTTCATCATAGATGCATGTCTGGCCTCACATTCTAAAATCATCACCGAGGTAGTGCTTGCGAGCGATCGGGTCGTTGACCAGCTCGTCCGATGCGCCTTCGAGAATGACGCGGCCGTCGTGAATGAGAAAGGCGCGGTCGGTGATGGTTAGAGTTTCTCGGACGGAGTGGTCGGTAATGAGAATCGCCAAGCCATCGCGCTCGCGCAGCTCGCGCACGATCCGCTGGATGTCTTCCACCGCGATGGGATCGATGCCCGCGAATGGCTCATCGAGCATTAGCAGCTTGGGGTCTGAGCAAAGTGAGCGAGCGATGGCCAAGCGGCGTTTTTCTCCGCCGGAAAGAGTGATGGCTAGCGACTTCGCAAGCTTGGTGATGCCGAAGCGGCCCATCAAATCGTGCGCTCGGTCGTGACGGTCCGAGCGGCTGAGGCCTGGGCGCGTTTCCAGGATCGCGAGCAAATTATCCAGCACCGAGAGCTTGCGGAAGATGGACTCTTCTTGTGGCAAGTATCCCAGCCCAAGACGTGCGCGGCGGTGCATCGGGAGCTTGGAAATATCGTGCCCGAAGAAACAGACCGACCCCGCATCTGCCGGAATCAATCCAGCGATCATATAAAACGAGGTGGTTTTTCCCGCGCCGTTGGGTCCGAGCAGGCCGACGATTTCACGCGGGTGAACCGTCATCGAGACACCATCCACCACGGCGCGTCCGCCATAGGTCTTGCGCAGGCCATTGGCATAAAGAACGGCGTTTTCCGTTTGGCAGCAGGTGGATCCGGGATCGTGCATGGAAGGATTAGCCAAGAAAAGAAGAAGACTCACCACGGAATACACTGATTACACGGAAAATGACGCAGTGGGAATGAGATGGCAGTGCATCATCTAGGTGAAGAACGCCATAGCACCAAAGTCTGTGGCTTTCAGTGTATTCAGTGCTTTCCGTGGTTCTCATTTTTGCAAGGGTTAGCGTTTTTGATTCAGCGGGCCGCGCATTTCCCAGTTGCCCTCGGTGACGAAGGAGCCGTTTTTGAAGATGCGCAAGTTGAGATTGGGTTCCTTGGCACGCATGGAAGTGCCACCTTGTTTCACCCATGGGAAGCCGCCTGAGAGCACGATTTCGCCGGACTCTGGGCGGAAGGTGAAAATCGCGCCGCTGGCCTCGACGGGTTCTTTGCCCGCTTCGGCCTGCTTTTGGGTGATGCGGACGGCGCCAGTGGCGACGATTTTCTCGACATCGCCAAACTTCGCGCCGAGACCAATGCTGTCTTTTTGGTCCTTAGACGCGTCCTTTTTCACGTCTGAAGCCGGCTTCTTACCAAGAAACACTTTCAGCTCATTCGCGCCGGCGAGAGCGAAACGAGGGTCGGCCACGCGGACGTTTTTGAGATAAACGAACAAGCCATTATCCGCGTCGAAATACATGCCGCCGTCGCAGGTGATCACCGTGTCGTCCGGACTCGGCTCTATTTCCAAGGGAGCGGTGGGCTCAGGCACGGCGTCCGTCTTGGCGGAGGCGAGGTCGGCTTGTTCGAGAAATGCGGTGGCTGTGGCCGTAGCGGCGGCGGATGCATCCAAAGAAGCGCGTAGTTCGGCTTTCGACTCACGCCTGAGCGCGGCGTGAGCTGGCGCAGAGGTGGCCGCATCCGCTCGTATGGCCGTGGTTTCCGCCTCGTTGAGCGGTGCTGGAGGAGCCGCGATCAATGCGGTGGATGCCAGCACGGCGGCGGTTGCTGTGCGGAGCGGAGTCGAGCTGGAGTTCATCGTGGTCTCTGTGGGTGCTTTAAGAATCCTCGTGTGAGCTGGGCCGAGTAGAAATCCCTCACCCTCGCCGAATGCATAAATCAAGCCCGAGCCATTGGCGAGGATGCGGTCGGTGTAAATGCTGACCATTTCGCGCGCTTCGAGTAAGCCCTTGCTTTGATTGAAATAGGCTCGCTGCAAATCTGCGTGCCCACGCGGGCTGCCATCGGGATTGAAAAACTGGATTTTCACCTCATCTCCGGCGATGAGGTCGTCGGTCATCAAGGTCATTTTTTTCGATTTCAAAACGCCCACTAGTCGATGTTCTGCATCGTAGCGCGGCAGCATCACGCCATCCAACTCACTGCCATTCGGCAACAGGGAAACGGCGCTGGTTTTTTTCGGTGGTAGCTCAGGAATCGCAGTTTGAGCTTCTGACGCCGCGAGAGCTGGGGTCAGGACTAACAACGCTGAAATAATGGTCCGCAAGATCTTTAGTGGAATTTTGAAAAATCAGTGAGCCGCGTGATGAATCGCGATGAGCCGAATCAGCAAATCTTCGATGAATTCCAGAGGTATCTGGTTTGGCCCATCCGAGAGAGCGTTTGCAGGGTCCGAGTGGACTTCCATGAAAAGTCCGTCCACGCCGGTTGCGATCGCGGCGCGGGCGAGAACCGGCGCGAGTTCGCCATCGCCGCCGGTGCTGCCGCCCAAGCCGCCCGGGCGCTGGACGGAGTGTGTGGCATCAAACACGACCGGGATTCCTTCTTTGCGAATCCAGTAGAGTGAGCGCATGTCGGCCACCAGGTTGTTGTAGCCAAATGTCGTGCCGCGCTCGGTGATGAGGAAGCGCTCGCAACCGAAAGCACGCATTTTCCCGGCGATATTCACGGTGTCCCACGGCGCAAGAAACTGCCCTTTTTTCACATTCACGGCGCGACCCGTCTTGGCGGCGGCTTCTAGCAAATCAGTTTGGCGGCTGAGAAAAGAAGGGATTTGCAGCAAGTCGATGTGTTCTGCGGCGATGTCCGCCTGCTCTGCGGTGTGGATGTCGGTGGTCACTGGGATCCCGAGTTCCTTGGAAATTTCTCCCAAAATACGGCAGCCGTGGTGCACGCCCACTCCACGGAATGAATCGTGCGAGGTGCGGTTTGCTTTGTCGAAAGACGCCTTGAACAGGAAATGAATGCCCGTGCGATCTGCGACTTCTTTGAGCGAACGCGCCATCTCCCAGGCGAAGGCCTCGGACTCCAATGCGCAGGGACCGAGAATGAAAAAGGGAGTCGGTCCGCCGACGGGAACATTGCCGATGTTGAAGGGTTCGTAGGTCATGGCTGGAGACGAATGGCTTTGGGAAATGAAGAGCGCGAAGTCAGTCACGCTTCAGTTCCGGCCGCGGCTTGGTAGAGCGGTTTGAGGTTTTGGAGCGCAATGGTCAGAAGTTTCTCCTCAGAATCTGTGAGGTTGTTTCGGGTTTTGAAAGCCAACATTTCGAGCGAATCGATTACGGATTTCGCGGCTCTCAGGTTGAGGATTTTTTCACCGCTGCGTGGATCGGGGATTTGCCCAAGAAACAATCCGGCATTCTGGGCTTGCAGGATCACGAACTCATTGAAACGCGAATCAGCTTCGGGCGCGGACATGGCGAGACTCTATGACTGGTTTCAGAAATGGGAACAGCGAAACGGTCCGACCAACGAATGAAAAAACGGGCCTTCCGACTTTAGAAGTTGGAAGGCCCGTGATGAAAAACAGGTGCGCAGGTTGTGCGACTCAGAATCGGCGAACGATCACTCGGGTTTGCCGTAAACCGCTACTTCGATGTAGTGATTCATCTCAGTTGAGGTGTTGCCAGCGCTGTAGAGACGAACGTAGCGACCTTTGGTTCCCTTGGCATCGACGAGTTTACCGAAGCGGGATTCCACATAGGGGCGGTCGCTTCCTTTACCGATGCCTGAGGTATCGTCGTAGTCGTTGTTGAAGAGAGTGGTGACGCCAGTCTTGAATTCTGGGTCATCGGAAACTTGGACGATCACGTCGTTATAGGCGACTTTCTGCAAGTGATAGTGCCACAGCCAGATGGCGTGTAGAGCGGCGCTTTTTTCGAGATCGATCTGCACCCATTGCAGGCCATCCAAGAGTTCTACGAAATAACCTTCCGCAGCTTCTTTATCGCCATCGGTGACATAACCGAGTTCACCGATGATCGGGTTGGCATCGCTGGAAGTGACCTTCTTGCCTGCTGAAAGGAGAACCGTTCCTTCCGGAACCATAAACTCAGGAGCTTGCGTGGGAGCTGCCACCAAATTTGGGATATTGACGGGTTTCGGAGTTCCCTCGATTTGTTCAGGTGGGAACTCGATGACCAGTGACACACCACCAGCAACACCAGTGGAAGCGGCGGCAGGTGCTTCAGAAGAAGCGGCTGCGGCGGCATCATCTGGGGCCGATTCAGTTTTTTTACCGCAAGAGCATAGTGCCATGGCGGTGACCGTGAGGAGTGCGGGAAGGAGTCGTTTTTGTTTCATAGAGTCGATGGTTAAACAGACAGATGTTCGGAGGTGAAGTCGATGGGTTGTTTGCTGAGAGCGGCAGGATTCACCCAGAAGATCGGGGCTTCACTTTCAAAAGCATGGCGGGCGTCGCAGTTGAGCTTGGCTTTTCCGCGAACGGCGAGGAAGAAATTTTCCAAATGCGGTTGGTGAGCGGGCTTATCGAAGCCGCCGGGCAGGTCATAAACATCCGGCGCGGCAGACTCGTAGGACGCCACGGCATCGGCGGATGGTTCAGGCTTTGGCGGTGCTGGCTTTTTGACCAAGTAACCTTTGGCCACGAGATCGTCCCACGATGGAACGTGATCGCCACTTTCGCGGTAAATGGCCGATGTGGAGGCAATTTCCGAAATGCGGATCGAGGCCTCTGTGCCCATGAAACTTTCGTAAAAACCTAAGCCGTAGCTCGTCGTGGTCAGCACTTGATAAAACGCACGCACTTCTCCTTGCGGGGTGTCGTAATCAAAAATGCACATCACGTTGTCGAAATGTTCACGATCCTTGAAAAACGAGTTTCCGCCAGATGCGAAGACGCGCTTCGGAGAGACTCCCAAGAACCAGTTGAACGTATCAATCTGGTGAGCGCCAAGATCGGAAATTGGACCGCCTGAGAGATCGCGATAGAAACGCCAGTTGAGGTACTGTTGGTTATCCTTGAAGCCGTAACGATTGAGAAGCGCCACATCCAGATCGAGCTTCTTGGACTGGCTGATGTCTTGCGAGGAGCCGAGCGAGCGATTCCATTGGCCATTCGCGTTGACGATTTGGCCGCAGATTTTTTTGTCGTTGATCAGGCGGTTGTAAGTGAAGCGGTAACGCGGATTGCTGCGGCGTTGGTGGCCGATTTGGCAGAGTTTCCCAGTGCGCTCCATGGCTTTTACCATATCACGTGCAGCCTCGATGGTGTGAGCCATCATTTTTTCGCAATACGTGTGGAGGCCAGCATCGAGGCATTTCACCGTGTGAGGCGAGTGCCAGAAATCGGGCGTCGCGACGACGGCTGCATCGAGCCCTTGTTCTTTGGCAAGCATGTCATCGATGTCGGTGTAAAACTTTGCACCTTCTGCGTTCGGCATCCCGCGGCTTGCAGAACGGAATTTGGAAATGCGGTGTGGCGAAATATCACATACGGCTTGGAAACGGAGGCCCGGGATATTTTTCAGGCAGTTAAAAAGCACTTCTCCCTGCTTACCAAATCCGACGAGGGCGATGTGAATGACATCCGAGCCTTCGGTTTGATTGGCGGCACGGAGGAGATTGGGCGCACCGAGCACAAGGCCCGCGCCAGCGCCAGCGAGTGACTTCGATAAAAAATCGCGGCGGGATAAGATCATTGATTCCATGTTCATCTGTTTAGAATTTCTTCAAAATAGCCAGACGGTTGTATTGCGCAAGAGCCAGAGCCATTACAATCAAGATCATGTGAATGCCGAGCCATGAAACTCCGCCATCTTCCTTCAACAGAATGAGACCCCAGGTGAGGCTGATGTAGAGCAGCCCGAGCAAAAAGAGAGAGCTGCGATAGGCGATGCCGAGAAGAATGGTCAACCCGAGGGCGATGAGTACCGGGCCGAGAATCTTATCATAAATCGGCAGTCCAAAACCCGGCATCAGTGGCTCGGCTTCAAACTTGCTCATCAATGGCGCGGGCACGCCGTGATAGTTTTCCAATGCATAAAACTTTGCGGAGGCTCCGGCGGTGAGCCCTTCTTCGTTCGCGGCTCCATCCACCTTAACCAGTTCCGCACCTGAGCGCGTGCCTGAATATTTTTCAATGCCGGTTTGCACTGCGCGGACTCCCAGCCAGAGGCGGAGCAGGAGTGAGCCGTAGATGAGTGCGAGGGTGTTGCCGTTGCTTGCGGTATCTTCGTTGGACATGGCTGAGTCAGTTTGTTTTGCGCTTACTAATTTGAGCAGGGAATTCTTTCGTGTCCGTGCCGTAATGGATTTGATTGCCGAGCCAGTGGATTCTCCGGGCCGGGGCATTGCAAGCAGCAAAAAGTCGCATTTCCCCTCGTTTTTCGGTCATTTTCAACGATCTGACCATTGCTGAATCCGATCATCGCTTGTTCGCGATTTGCTTGCGAAAAAGTGGCACCAAATTGCCATCGATCCACTCAAACGCGGCCGACAATCCACCTTCGAGGTAGAGTTTCCCGATTGAGGCTTCGACCTTCGTGGGTGGACCAAAGGCACTCAGGAAATCGTTGCAAGTCAGTCGAGTGAACCACTCGCCATCCATCGAGTCGCGCTCGTTCAGAACAAACTGGCGTGCGAATAGAGCGAGCACTGCATCACCAATCCATGCGGCTTCGCGCTCCTTTTTTAGTTCGTCATCTTTTCGGCTCACGCGCGGATCATGAACATCACGGCATCGGGCGCACAAGTCTTTGCAGGCGTTCGCGCTCGATGCGCTCGCGCAGCCGCGACTCGGAATCGGCGTCCCAATATCCCGGCTTTAGTTCAAGAAATACGGAGCTGTAGGGCAGGGAGGTCTGCGTGCGAATCACCAGCACATCGAAGCTCCGGTTCGCATCCACCATCAGCGTGAGCAGTGATTGTTGCTCAAGCTCAGTCGGTTCATGGCCGTGAAGAGACGCTTTGAGCCGCTGGCGCAGTTCATCGATTCCTGGCGCAAAATCGTTTTCAACCGATCTCAGCTCGCGTGGCAAATACACTTGCGGTCGCACGTTTTCAGTGCGCTCTAGCGCCTGCAGCACATAGTCGAGCGCTTCCGGCACTTCCACGGGTGCGGTCACCTTGCGCACGCCCACTCGGTTGTGCGCTGGAAATGAGGCTTCGGCGATGACGATCCAGTTTCGATAACCGAGCTGACTTGTCTGAGAATCCACTGCGGCGCGCCATGCGTCATCTCGCCCTATGTCCATGCAGCCGACTGCTCCGAGCGCGGCGCTGAAAATAGTGAACCATCGCATTCCGAACATGATTGGCTAATAAGTCCGCTCCCGCCAGCCTGTCAACGCGCGGCAGAGCACGCAGCGATGAATCAAGTGCGCGAGCTCAGTGAGTCAATGCGATCTCCGCTTCGTGCGATAAGATCTGCAATAAAACATGCACTCCATACGACCTCGCCCGGGCTTTGAGAATGCGACGTATAGCAGCGGCAGTGTGACCTTGGGTACCGATCAACATTGCGGCGTCTCTTTTGATGAGAACGATTTTGACGCACAAAACGTTTGGGCTGATTTCACGAGTGACAATGTTCAGATGGTTCGGTTCCGAGACCAGATTGACCGCTACGAAGCGTAGGAAATTCTCAAGACAGTCCGTCAATGCATGTTTATCCGAGAGATCCAACAACTTGGGAGATGTCACCTCAGCGGGCGATTCGGTCTGCTCCGGTATGTAGGGTTTCCTGAAATCCCACTCGATGACCTTGTAATTCGCTGTCCGCTTTAACAGGCCGACCACATTCACCTCATGGTTTGCAATTCTGCCAACGGCAGGCATCACGGTTCTGAAATCCCACTTGATGACTTCTGTATTGCCCAATTTTCTCAGGGTCTTGGCAATTTCAACGTCCTTGATGTCCTTGTTGAGCAGGGCCACGAAATCCCAGTCATTGACTTGGATATTCCCGATGCGTTTGAGGGACTTCTTAATTCTGGAAATGGATTTTGCCATGTTATTGCCAGCCTCAGTAACAGAATTCGCTGAGGTTTATGCGATCAAAAACTCCTGCTATGACATTGCAAGCTCCCAGTTCCGAGTTGACGTGACATAACTCAGAGCAACAGCATGCAATCTCCATAACTGTAAAAGCGGTAGCGTTCCTCCACGGCTTGTCGATAAGCCTCAAGGACCAGCTCACGTCCCGCAAAGGCACTGACCAGCATGATCAATGTGCTTTGTGGCAAATGGAAATTGGTGAGCAATGCATCCACGACTCGGAAGTCATGCGGCGGATGAATGAAGATGTCGGTCTCTCCCTGATAGTCCTTTTCATCCATCCGCAGACCCTGATATGGCTGCGTTTTCCCAATCGCTTCCAGCACTCTTGTCACCGTGGTGCCGACTGCGATCACCCGCTCCGCTGCATTTACCAATCCTGCTGTTTCCGCGCTGACGGCGTATTTTTCCGAATGCATCAGATGTTCGCTCAGCACCTCAGCTTTCACCGGGCGGAAAGTTCCCACGCCGACGTGCAGCGTTAAAAACGCATGAGGCAGCGCAGCTAGCATCTCGGAGGTAAAATGAAGGCCCGCCGTGGGCGCAGCAATCGCTCCCTCCTCGCGCGCAAAAACCGTCTGATAGCGCTCGCGATCTGCGGCTTCATCATCGCGCCCCATGTAGTGCGGCAGCGCGAGATGTCCGTGGGCTTCCAAGTCGAGTTCACGTTCCCAGCGGATCAAGCGATCTCCCTTTTCATCAATCTCCACGACTGTCCCAAGGATGCCTCCCGCGATGATCTGGTTGCCGACTTTCATCCTTTTTCCGGGCTTCACCAAGCAGCGCCAATCCAGCGGCGTGAGGCGGTCGAGACACAACAACTCAATCGCGCCGTCATCGGAAAAAACCCGCGCGGGAATCACCTTCGTGTTGTTGAGAACGAGCAAATCATTGACCTGCAAGTAATCGGGAAAATCACGAAACATCCGATGCTCAATGCGCCCACTCTCGCGGTGAACCACCAGCATCCTCGATGCCGAGCGCTGCTCAAGAGGCCGCGAGGCGATCAGCTCATCGGGTAAAACGTAATTGAAATCACTCGTCCGCAGTTCCATGTGCCACCGCAATAATCATCTGCAACGAAGACCGCAACTGCCGCCGTAAACGATCGCCATGTTTCGCTTATGGCAGGCCCACGCGGAGGAAGAGCTTGGGATCGGTCTCGGGATTGAAGAACTCAAAAAGCATCTGGCCCGTTTGCAAGTCGGCTTGGATGAACTGGTGCTTCGTCCACGTTTCGAGGGTGGTCGATGTTTCGAGCTGATAGTTGAGTCCCGGAGTGCCTTGAACGGTGAGACCGTGCCCCCACATGCCTTTGTTATCTTCCGTGCCGGGAAATATGTCATAGTTGACGACTACGGGTGGGTCCACTTCCACATGGGTGAGCACCACGTCATCGCCATCGCCGCCGATGTAAGTGACTTGGAAGACGATTCCACCTGGAGCGCTGACGTAGCCGTTCTCCGGGACACCCGCAAAAGTGCCGTTGATGGGAGAGCCACCGACGTTGCGCACGATCATGAACTCAGCGCCAGGATCGGGATCAAAGCCAATGCCGACGCTGAGGTCGAGAGCGGCATCGCCGAGGTTGAGTTCGGTGTTGACGAAATACTGGTCGTATTCACCACCGGGAGCTAGGCCGTTGAGTTCCATGCGCAGAGTGGCAGCAGAATTCCATGTGCCGATATTTCCACCAAGTGCGCCGGTGCTCGCGCCAGGAGAAATGGTGCCGCCAGTGATGCTGCTGAGATTCCCAACGGTGCCATTGCCGCCAACAAGGCCGCCGTTCAGGTGGATGGCGGTGAAGCGGCTGTTGTTGAAGAAAAGTGCGGAGCCTTCCTGAATGTCGAGCAGGTCCAATCCTGCAAGCGGAATTTCAGCCATGAAGTCCACGCGGCCTGCACCAGTTTTGTCAAAGCCCGTGCCGTAAACCACGCTATCGATGCGGAGATCGATGGCCGATGCACCGTTTGCGACTTGCAGGATGCCGTTGTCGCCCGCTTTGTTTTCAATAGGCGCGGTGATGACGGCAGTGCTTGCATTCGACTGCACATTGACGGCTTCCAGCGTGAGACGTCCGGCTGCGGTTCCGGCGACGGTGCCGCCATTCATGATGACGGAGCCAACTGTGTCGCTGTTGGCACCGATGTCGAAGATCGCCGCGGGATTCATGAGCTGCACCGCTCCAGTGTCGCTCACTTGGTTGCCAAAAACACCGTAGCTGAATTTGGCCGGCAGCCCAGTGGCACCGATTGAGATCGGAGCAACGCAGCCGCTGCCGAGAATTTCCGAGCGCAATTCGCCAGCATCCACAAAGAGCCCGCCAGTGAGCGTATTATCAATATGAGTGATCATCAAACCGGTGCCGGTTTTGTGCAACACGCTGCCAGTGATGGTGCTGGAATTAACCCAAGTTTCTCAAAGCCTAACATAAATCTCTTATTTTAAGCCGATATCAGGCTATTTTGGAGTTAAAATAGTCATAACTCATTGATAATTGATCCGAATTATCGTTTTGTAGT
>JBGSLX010000149.1:0-5080 GCA_041740475.1 Akkermansiaceae bacterium
GAGCGAGGTCGCGGATTTGCCAACAGATAGCGGCATCTCGATCCCAGTGCGCTGGAACGGCAGCGACGACCAAGGAATCGCGAGTTATGATATTTTCGTGAAAATCGACGATGGCGAGTGGCAACCCTGGCTAGTCGCGACAGATCGGACCTCTGCCGTCTATTCTGCGGTGTTAGGGTCGTCCTATCAGTTCTACAGTTTAGCAAAGGATGGGGCAGGGAACCTCCAAGTCCGCGCCGCCACCGCAGATGCATCCACCGACGTCAGCATTTCAAATCTTGCGCCGGAGATCACGCCAGTGCCGGAGCAGTTCATCGCGGAAGGCGGAAGTTTTGCACTTCAGATCGCTGCCTCCGACCCCAATGGTCCTGCGGCAGAACTGCGTTATGAAGCAGTCTCCCCAATCCCCGGCATCACCATTGACGCGGCAGGCGTACTGCGCTGGGTGACGGGCGAATCGGACGGCGGCTCGCAAGTCGATGTCACCGTGACAGTGCGCGATCAAGGAAGCCCCGCCGCCTCGGCGAGCACGGTCGTTCGCCTGACCGTGCCGGAAATCAACAGCCCGCCGCGCGTCTCGGAGATCGGCCCACAAATCGTCGAAGCAGAGGCGTTGTTGAGCGTCCAAGTCATGGCCGAGGATACGGATTTTCCCGCGCAGACTCTCAGCTTCGAGCTTGCGCCGGGCGCGCCTTCGGGAATGACCATCGATTCTTTAGGACTTGTCGAGTGGACGCCGGATCGCAGTGATGCTGGCCAGTCCTTCGCGGTGGGCGTGATCGTCACCGACTCTGGAAATCCTGCTTCTTCTTCTCTCGTTCAGTTTTCCGTCAACGTTCTGTCGCCTGCGAATCGCGCCCCGTTTTTCCAGCCGCTACCCTCGCTACTGTGGCTGCAACTGCCACCCGATAGCACCGTGCTTTCGCGCAGCGTACCCGTCCTGGCGATCGATCCAGACAATGATCCCGTCACACTGAGTGTGGATTCCACTGGCATACCCGGCACCTTGCTCATCGGCACGACCGATAGCTCAGGAAATGGCATCCTTTCCTGGGATACGCGTGGTATCCCAAGCGGCATTTATCAGTTCCCTCTCACCGCCAGTGACGGCCGGATCTCTACCACTACGATTCTGACGATTCGCCTCGAACCCGATAACGAGTACTGGCGCTGGGCTCTTGAGACGCTCGACGGCATCACCGATGTTGACCAGTTCTCCATGACCGCCGATCCAGATGGAGACGGTGTGGAGAATGTTTTTGAAATGGCCTTTATTCGCAACCCACTTCTTCCCGACCACACACCGATGAAATTCACCCAAGTTGGAAGTTTCGGCAACAGGTGGAGGATCTTCGATCTCGATTTCAAACGTCACCGGGACGCCGGGAAATTCGTCGAGATCTGGCCTACGAAAAGTAATGGCCTTGCGGAATGGCAACGGCTGACTACGCCGGAATGGCGTTTTTACCTTGATCCACTAGGCAATACCGACGGCAAACCGGAGACCCAAGACGTGCGCTGGCGGATCTATGCACCGTTCAACCAGCAGCAGCAGTTCTATCAAATCGAGGGCCGGGTTAAGCCGTGATCTTCCTTACACAGATTTTATGAAAACCACGATTCTATGGCTCTTCGCGATTTGTGCAGTTCCGGCATCAGCCGCAGTGACACTGCCGCCGTCGCACACCGTCGATTGGCTGACATTCGGCCCAGCGGACACTTTTCTTCAATCGAACGGGCTGGTCGCCGTGCAAGCTTCTCTTGTCGTTACAGAGGGGTTTGCGTTTGCAGAATCACTGACCGCAGAAAATTTTGATTCTGCCTATTGGCAAAGTCCGGTTCCATTCGATTCCGCCAACTCCTCAACCTCCGCCGTCGAGGCCATCAGTATTCTGGTAGCACCTGGTGCCAGCTCAACTCAGTTCACACTGACGCTCAGTGCGACATCTGGGGTGTTTCCATATTTCCTGCTCGCCATAGGCGGCCTCGACGCAGGTTCTACATCGTCAGTCCGGGTGTCTGCGAACCACATCTTACAAGGTCAAGTCGCCGGAGCATTTACGCTCCTTGGCGAAAGCATTTACGACCCCGGATTCGGATCGTATGACACGGCTTTCACATGGAATGCTGGCTTGGGAACACTCACCCCAGACGCAGGAGCCGATGGGAAAACCCAGTTTGTTTTCCTTCAGTTAGAGGAAAGCGGAATCGAGTCGATTTCCATTGAGTTTACCAGTGCCTCCCCCTCCTTGTTCGGTGACGAGTTCGTCCTCGCTCTGGGTAGCGTGACGATTCCAGAGACCAGCACCTCCTTAATCACGGTGCTAGGAATCATTTTTCTAACGACTATTCGCCGGAGAGCGTAGGCAGCACCTTTTCAACTGTTAGAAAGTTTCACAGTCAATGCATCGCTTGCCCCATGAAACTAAACGAGGGACCATAAATTACGGAAATTACGAACTACTAAAGCTCAGTAATCGAATCTTGCTTCGAGAACCAGTCCTCAAACTTCTCTCGATCTTCCAAAGCCGATGTGCGGCAAACGGAGTAGCTACCCACAGGCTGCCATAGATCGCAAATGGCGTTTCAACTCCCGTTTTGGCTGAACTCCGCATCCGGCTGGTGTCATTCGTGAATGAATGAATGAGTGGGCATTGCAGTAAGCATCGTGAGGACTCTCCAGAGTTAGGGAAATCTGGTCTTATAAGAGAATAATCAGTGCCTTGCGCAACCGGGGCGGTTTGCCAGATGGTCGATAAAGGAGGAAGCCGGAGAGTGCATTATTCAGCTCCCTGTGGAGTGCGGCTGATCTTTACGTTGTCGATCAAGCCGTCAAAATCTTCATTATTCTCACTAGCACCCTGACGAGAGCCTATTGCGATGCCACTGTTAGGTTCATCCAACCAAGCATTTGTCCATGTGTTGTTCGCTCTAGTAAATCCATCGACCACTTTCCATTCGTTATCAGTGACTAGCTTATACCGAAAGCGCACAGTGCCCCATGGTTGATCAGCCGACACCTTACGAGCATCCACGATGACACCGACATCGTAAGCCGTATCGGAATTTAGATAAACCTCACCAGTCGGGCTACCTGCATAGTAAGCCATGAACGTTGATGAATCGTTGAGTTTGTGGAAACGTAGCCCTACAAAAAGCTTGCCACCATCTCTCAACGTAAATCGAAAGCGTGCTTGTCCAGATCCATTCGATACATGAATTATGTTGTTTTGATTAGCAAAGTTGGCAGTGGAGATCATTACGCGTGCTTCAGCCTCGATGTAATCCCATCCCATTACCAACTCAGTGCTATTTTTGACCACCATGGCCGAGCGAGTCGCTCTTGATATGGCGAGTGAGCCCTTACCGTCCAATGGGGTTTCTGAATTGATCACAGCGCCATTCGTGAAAATGCCATCAAACGTTCCCGGATTGGCGAGATTCACCATCGCGTTATGCGACAAACCATCTGGTTCAAACGTGTAGTGAAGCACCAACCCCTTGCTTGCCGCCGAAGCAGAATGGATCTGCGCAGGTGTCGATATGGCTGATACAGTCTGCGTAGCCACACTCATAGCATCAACTTTAGTCGTATCATTGGATGCGGTTCCTAAGTTTTGTCTAACAGTATGCGTGTTGCTTTCAGATTTGACTGATGAGGCAGCTGTGGATGATTTTGCAATTTTAAACTGCGCTGTCAGTTGCATAGCCCAATCGTCTCTGTGAATTGCTAGACCTCGCACAATCTTGTCTTGCTCATCGCTAGTTCCGGCTTGGGCGGCGAGTCGCTTCCAATGGTTTGGGAATGACGATGGTGTGCCTTTAGCCGCAGGGGTGGAAAGAAACCGAAGTGCCGAATCGAATGCGCGGTTGCGGAGATCCAAGTCATTCGTGCTGGAAATGAAAGTCGTCAGTGACTCAAAACCGGAGTCATCGGCCCATGAACCAAGTGCGCTAATGGCGGCAATTTGGTTTTTAATCTCTCTGTCATCCAAAAAGGTCTTCATGAATGTGGCTGCTGTGGCGCCACCGCAACGGGCCATAAGATTGAGCAGCATAAATCGTGAGAGGTCACTTGTGCTCTCTGGATACACCGCAGCAAGTTGATTGGCGAGGTTGTTACGATCTGGTGCTTTATTGATGAGTTCGATCAGAATCACTTCAATCGCTCTGCGAATTTCATCTTTATCAGTGGCGACAAGTAGATCGAGAAGAGATTTCAAGTGATCCAAATCCGCCATGAAACGGATCGCTTGGAGAGCGACAACAGCGGCATGCGTGTCATCTCGATTGATGATGGCGTAGTCGAGAAGGTAAGGGACAACCACGTTGTTTTTGCGTTTTTGTAACACTTCACGGATAACAGCGTCTCTCATGTCAGGTGCGAAATGCCCTGATGTAGTGAACTCGGCGATTCGTTTGTCAACATTGACCGCGTCAGTGGCTTTTGCGATCAGCAAGGCTTTCAATACGGTTTGCCGCGCATCCTGCACGCTCATTTGGGTTGCGGCGTCTAGCAGTTGATCGACTTTTTTGGCATTTACGGGTAGTTCAGCCGCGTCAGTTTGAGAAACATATTTTAACATTTCATTCAAAGCATCACGATCCCGTTTCTGTGCAAATTGAGTGATTGAAATCCAACCAACCAGAGCAATTCCGACGCCGCTACCAACCCAGATGATGATTTTTTTGGAGTTCGGTTTTTTCGGAGTTTGTAAAACGTGCTGAGCAGTGCTGGCAGTCGATATTGGAACACGATTGGCTACCAGATTTGTAGGATCTGGGATGTTCGCGCCAGCAAGTGGTGGAGTATGTTCGGCTGCGTAAACACTTGCTTTAGAACCTTCTGGTGGGGCGAGTGGCTTGGGTTTTTTATGCATTTTGTGGAGTTTTATAAGCTCGTGAGTGGGTGACCGCGTGTGCTTCTTTCAATCAATTTACGTAACTATTCAGGTGCGAAGTCCAGCGGCTGGCCAGCGAATGCGGATTTAATGGAGTCCATCAGGTTGAGGCCGTGCTTGCGAGTGGTAGAGAGGTAGCTGCGGATCGTGCAAAACATCTGGGCCCCGCGTTCGCTGCG
>JBGSLX010000150.1:0-2851 GCA_041740475.1 Akkermansiaceae bacterium
CCCCCCTAAATCCCCAAGGGGCCTTCTCCCCTCCCGTCCCCCAGGGGAGCGGGGGGAGACTTTTCAATAGCCCTTCTGTCCGTATCCGGCGTGGGTAATTCTAATTGTCGCTGAGGGGATTTATAATTGTCGCTGGACACTCGATACCGAAACCCTCACCAACGCCCTAGGTAGTCTCCCAAATAAGATTTCTCGTCGCAGGTTGCAGGTCTGAGTTTCATTCGTTGATTCTCACCCGCGAGAATCTGGAAGCCGAATGGATCCATTTCGAGGCCGGGTTGGTGGCCTTGCGGGATCGCCATGAGCGGCTTGCCCTGTTCGGTCTGGATCTGAATCCCGGCGAACTCCGACAACCCTTGTGCGCCTCCCGGCTTTGCAAGTTGGATCACCACTGACTTCGGCGACCCGAAGGACACTAAGGAAGGGCTCGTCGCCTTTTGCCCTAAATGGACCACCCATCAAGCCCCCACAGTAGCTTGGCCTGCGTCATGCCAGCCCAATCCATCACTGAAGCAAGGCCATCAACTCATCGGAAATCCAGAAGCCGGCGATGTCGCGAAGGTCTTGTGCGACGGACGCAGGATCGCTGACAACGCCGCGTCTGCGGGCTTCGAGAAGGACACCCACCAAGCCGGTGCAGGCGAGGCCAAGGCGCTTCGCGGCCTCACGACCCCGGCGTTCATCCATCAAAAGCACATCGGCAGAGCATTCGCGTGCTAGCACGATGGCTTCGGATTCACCCGCACCGAGGTCTTGGCGCAGCAAATTCACGAGCGGTCTGTCTATCACCGTCTTCTGTTCTATCCAAGCTGCTGCCAAGATTTCAGTCACACCGACTTTCCCGGGTTGGCTTGCCACGACCTCCCGCCAGACGGCATCAGGGATGATGAGTTTTCCAAAGAGGTCGTGCAGCAACTCCAGCCTGCCAATCCTGCACAACGCGATCAATGGTGATGAGTCAGCGACGACGATCATGAAGGGTCAGCGTGGCAAGGAGGCAAGAACGGCAGCGTCTTCGAGAGCATCAGCGACATCGTAATGAGGGCCTAACTTGCGGCTCGCGAGGTGATTTTGAAAAACTCCCACTGGCAAGAGAGCAAACTCTGCGGCCTTGCCAAGCGACAGCCGATCCATCTGGAAGAGCGAGATGGCCAGTTCAAGCCGAACGTCCTCCAAAGTCATTCGCGCACTTGCGAGAGCTTCGGCAGGGATGTCGAGAGTGAGAGTTGCGTTCATGTTAAGTGACCGTAGCTTTCGAGGGATTAAGTTCAATCGCTTATTCTGGCAGGATAATCCGCACCGGGACCGCCAATTCCTCTCTTGCAACCCGGCATCTCGGACAGGGACATTTCCGCAGCTTCTGAAAACTACGACAGACACAAACAATCAGTAATGTTCTTTCGTTCACCATAACCAACTCAATAGCAGCTCGATACCGAAACCCTCACCAACGAACGCCGTCGTTAGTGTCTCAAATATTGGGTGCTCCTGTTATCGGTAGTTGCTAGGGGCTGAGCTGCCATCGGGTGAATTCTGCCCGATGGCCCGGGCGTTCATCGTATGTTGCGGTCCGAACCTGAGGTGGTTTATTTTTTTGCCAGTTGCCCGCAAGATACCTCTTGCCATCACGAGTTATCACGCTACGAGTTTTCTCGTTATGACCGATGTCGTTACATTTTGCCGGGTTTTGTCCGATGAGACTCGCTGGCGGATTTTGCGGTTGGTGATGGATCGTGCGTTGTGTGTCTGTGAGCTGGCGGAGATTTTAGGCATGCCGCAATCTTCGGTTTCCAGCCATGTGCAGATCATTCGCAAGGCCGGGCTGCTGGAGAGCGAGACTTGTGGCAAGTGGACCTACTTCCGTATCATGGCCGAGCATTTGCCGATCTTTCGCGCGCTGTTACGCCGCTTTCCAGACTCGGAAATCCATGCGGAGGACTTGCGCAAAGTCGCCGAACGCATGACGCACCGCGAAACAAGCTGCTGCATCGGCCCAGTAAAACTCGCACGGCCCAGAAAAGCTGCGGCCTTAATTCCAAGCCCCGCCAACCGATGAGACAGCGTTTTTTTGCAGAGCTGCTTGGGACCTTCATCCTCGTCTTCGCGGGAACAGGGGCCATCGTCGTCAACCATGTGTCTGAGGGCGTGATCGGCCACTCGGGCATTGCGTTGACCTTCGGGCTGGTTGTGGCGGCGATGATCTACACGTTCGGCGATGTCAGCGGTGCTCATTTGAATCCGGCGGTGTCCATTAGCTTCAGTCTCGCGGGGCGTTTTCCGGCGAAGGATCTTCCTTCTTACATCACGGCACAGTTGCTTGGAGCGCTGGCTGCCAGCGTGTCATTGAGATTTCTGTTTCCTGAGGCGACCACACTCGGCGCGACGCTTCCCAGTGGTTCTGCTTCGCAAAGTTTCATTCTGGAGATTATTCTAACAGCCATTCTGATGCTGACGATTCTGAACGTGTCTCACGGAGCGAAGGAAAAAGGCATCACCGCCGCCATTGCGATTGGCTCGGTGGTGGGATTTGAAGCGATGTTTGCTGGCCCGATCAGCGGGGCCTCGATGAACCCCGCTCGCTCGCTCGCCCCCGCTTTGGTCAACGGCGATTTTCCTCATATCTGGCTCTATCCCATCGCGACCATCGTCGGAGCCGCCTTCGCCATTCCGCTCTTCAAACTCACTCGCAAACCTGAATCTAACTCATGAAACCACCTGCCATCCTCATCCTCTGCACTGGCAATAGCTGCCGCTCCCACCTCGCCGAAGGAATTCTCAAACGCGCACTCGGCGACGGCTTTCGCGTCGAAAGCGCGGGCTCGAAGCCTGCGGGCTACGTCCACCCGCTCGC
>JBGSLX010000151.1:0-7448 GCA_041740475.1 Akkermansiaceae bacterium
GCGTGCTAAAAGTCACTCGATCCGGTCGCCGACCATCAGTGTAACTTGAGTCCGTTCGGAACGCGGGCGGCAGATGGCATGCAGCTCGCGCCGCCGTGGTTCGCAGGATGGCCGGATGCTTGGCCGTAACGCAGCGAGTCGGCGGGTTGCGCGACTCCGGTCCAGAGTTTGGTGAGGTTGATCATGACAAGAAAGGTGTGGGTGGTTGGGCTTTTTTCGGGATGTAAATGCAGGACGGATCTTCCGCGAATGGATCGCCAGTCACGCCGTAGGCACGAGCGCGCGAGCCACCGCAAACGCTGCGGAACTCGCATACACCGCACTTGCCGCCGAGTGCGTCGTTGTCGCGCAACGAGACAAACAACGGGTGCTGCCGGTAAATTTCCGCAGGATGCGTGACTTTCACGTTTCCACAAACCAGCGGCAGAAATCCGCTCGGTGTGACTTCGCCAGTGTGTGAAATGAACATCACACCACGGCCATCGCGGATGCCGAGTGGCGAGCGCATGCCGGGGCGTTGCTTGCCCGCCGTGGCTCCCTTGCGCTGCATCACCACGCGCCGGAAGTGATGCCCTTCGGTGGTTTTCACAGCAAACGGTGCGTTGCCGATGAGATCCGACATGTCTTCAAAAATCCGCTCCAAATCCGCAGCGGCCGGAAGTTCCTCGATGCCCGCGCGCCCGGTCGGGATCAGCAGAAAAACGCTCCACATCGCCGTCTTGAGCTCGAACATGAGTTTTTTGAAATTTTCATAATCCTTGAGATTGCTGCGTGTGAGCGTGGTGTTGATTTGCAGGTCCAGACCGACTGCGCGGGCCTTTTGGACCGCGAGCATGGTGCGGTCAAAAGTGCCGCGCACACCACGAAACGAGTCGTGAGTTTCACGAGTGGCACCATCCAGACTGAGCGACATGCGTGTCACACCGGCGGCCTTGAGTTCGTTGAAATCCGTCTGTATCAGCCGCTGGGTGGCGGACGGGCTGAGCCCTACGTGGAGGCCGGAATCCGTCGCCGTGCGCACCAGATCGAGCGCATCGCGGCGCATCAAGGGATCGCCGCCTGTGAGGATCAGCATCGGCGGTTTCCACTCCGCGAGCTGACGGATGAGCTTGAGCGATTGAGTGGAATCCAGCTCCTCCGGGTGGCGCTGCGATTGCGCTTCTGCCCGGCAATGGCTGCACGCGAGGGCGCAGGCACGAGTGATTTCCCAAAACACCAAAAAAGGCCGATCCTCAAAATCGTAATCGGCCATGTTTGGCATGCCAGCCGGGGCGAGTGCAGTTGCGTTGTGCATCACGCTGCGAATTCAAGACTCCGAGTTCCGGGATGGCTTCGCTTGGTTTCGCGGATGCTGCGCATTTTCCGCAGCGAAAATCTCGCCGCACGCTTCTCTGTTTGCCAGCCGCCTGAGCATCGCCATCATTCGCGCATGTCTCCACGCATCGGGATGCTGCTCGTCGTTTCCGGCCCGTCTGGATCGGGAAAAACCACGCTTTGCCGCCGCTTGGCGGATACGGGCGATGTCCGCTACTCGATTTCCTGCACCACGCGCACGCCGCGTCCGGGCGAGCTGGATGGCCGCGACTACCATTTTCTAAGTCGAGCTGACTTTGAGACGCGGCTGGCGGCTGGCGATTTCCTCGAACATGCGGAAGTCCACGGAAATCTCTATGGCACCCTGCGATCCGAAGTCGTCGGGCACCTCAAAGACGGCTGTGACATCGTGATGGACATTGATGTGCAGGGCGCGACGCAGATCCGCCACTGCACGGACTCGCTGATCCAGCTCGCTTTCGTCGATTTGTTCGTGATGCCGCCGAGTGCGGAGGAATTGCTCACCCGGCTCTCAGGGCGGAATACCGATAGCGAGCAAATCATCGCCACGCGCATGGCGAACGCGCTGGGCGAGATGGGTCACTGGAACGAGTACCAATACGTTTTGCACTCGGCGAGCCGGGAGGAAGACTACGAGCGTTTTGTGGCGTTGGTGACTGCGGAACGCATGAAGGTGGCGCGGTTAGGGGAGTGAAGAAAGAAGACACGGGCGGGACACCCGTGCCACGATCAGGCGGAAAATTCATAGCGCAGCGCGGAGATGCAGAACAGCGCGGCCGTTTCCACCCGCAGAACGATGTCGCCCAATGAGATGGGTAGAAACCCGGCATCCAGCGCGGCGGCTGTTTCCTCCGGCGTGAAATCGCCCTCAGGTCCGATCAACAACGTCGCCGCAATCGACCCGGGATGCGCGCGCATGACCTCACGCATCGGTCGTGAGCCGTGTGCCAAAGAAGCGATAATTTTTAAATCGGGCGATGCTGAGAAATTGGAAATCCAGCGCTCAAAAGTCATGGGTTCTGCGATGCTGGGCAATGTGTCCTGACCGCACTGTTTGCAGGCTTCCAGAGCGTTGCGCCGCCATTTTTCGGACTTTCCATCGCCGGGCTGAACGATGGTGTTGCGGGTGACCAGCGGTTGAATCGCCGCCACTCCGAGTTCGACCGCTTTCTGCACGATCAGGTCCATGTTTTTCCCTTTCGGAATGGACTGCGCGAGCGTGATGGCTGGCCGCGGAGCACGCGTGACGAGCGGTTCTTGAATTCGCAGCGAAGCCGCATCGCGCGAGACCGTTAAAACTTCGGCCATTGCCCTGCGTCCGCAGCCATCGAAAACCGTGATGACTTCACCCGGCTTGATCCGAAGCACTTGCGCCAGATGCCTAGCCTCATCGCCGCTGAGGACGGAGTTTTGCCAAGACTCTGGCGTGAGATAAAAGCGAGCCACGGCGTAACCATCGGGTCGCTCGCCGTCAGGACTCAAGCCGAGAATGGAGTGGCAGCCACGAAGTCATTGTTCTCGGGTTAACACATTTGTGTGAAAATCGCGGCTTCCTGTGACATTTTGTCGCCATCGTGGTGACAATAACGTCGAAAATTTTGATTTAAGAATCTGATTCTTTTTTCAATGCATTGAATATGAGTCATTTATGACGGATTTTTGCGCGGGCATGGCTTGTGCTTGGAGTCGTTGGGCGATGTGCCTCAGAGGTGAACTCAATCCATCTCTGTATTTACAATGAAGGTATTTTTCAAAAAAAGGGAATAAAACCTCTAGTTGTGACGTTTAACACATAACTCAATAATAACATGTCCTACGAATCCGACAGCAGTTTAAAGATCTACCTGAGAGAAATTTCCAGAACCCCCCTACTGACCGCAGAGGAGGAAATTTCTTTGTCCGAGCGCATCAAAAAAGGTGACCCCGAAGCACGCTCGCAAATGATCCGTGCGAACCTGCGTCTGGTTGTTAAAATCGCTCAGGACTACGCCAACTACGGCATGCCAGTGACCGACTTGATCTCAGAAGGTAACATCGGCCTGATGAAGGCTGTCGAGCGCTTCGATCCAGACAAGGGCGGCAAACTTTCGACCTACGCCGCATGGTGGATCAAACAATCCATCAAGCGTGCGCTGGCCAACCAGTCCAAAACCATCCGGCTACCCGTCCACATGGTGGACAAGATTGCCAAAATGCGCCGGATTGCTGGCCTTCTCACCGAAGCGCTGGGCCGCGAACCCACCGATGAGGAACTCGCCGACGAAATCGGCTTACCTCGCCGCAAGCTCGCCATGTTGCGCCAAGCATCGCATCGCCCGACCTCGCTCGACGCGCCCATCAACGAGGGTGAATCCACCGAATACGGTGAAATCATCAGCGACGAGCGCGCCGTCAATCCGCTGGATATGTTGTCCGATAAGAATCTCCATGGCGAACTCGATGGTCTGCTCTCCGTTCTCGACGAGCGTGAGCGCCGGATCATTGACGAACGTTTTGGCCTGAGCGGACGCAAGGCACTCACGCTTGAAGAAGTGGGCCGCGAATTCGGAGTGACCCGCGAGCGGATCCGCCAATTGCAGAATGTCGCGCTTACCAAGATGCGCAATGCGCTGCGCAAAAAGGAGAAACCACTCCCAAGGCGTCTTGCAGAGGTGCCTGCCTGAGACTGATTTCCGTGTGTAATGGTGTTATCAAACAACCGTGGCAGTTCATTCTGCTGCGGTTGTTTCGCGTTGTGGAAAGCGCGAGAAACAGCGGGTTGCCATCCTGAGCGGATTCGTCACATTGCTGAGGTGAACATTCCAAACGCCATCACATTCTCGCGGCTGGTGCTGACAGGGATTTTCGTCGCTGGCGCATCGCTGGATACTGTTCTGGGCCATTGGATCGCACTGGTTTCCTTCGTGATCGCAGCGATCAGCGATTTTTTGGACGGCTACCTCGCGCGCCGTTGGAATCAGATTACGCCGATGGGTAAATTGATGGACCCCCTAGCGGACAAAGTGCTCGTTTGCTCCGCCTTTGTTTACTTCAGCGCGGAGAACTTGTGTCCGGTTTGGGTGACGGTTTTGATCATTGCGCGCGAGTTTCTCGTCACGGGTCTGCGCCAAATCGCGGTCGAAGCCGGGCACGTGATGGCTGCCGACAACTTGGGAAAATGGAAAACTGGCCTGCAGTTGACCTTTTGCATCACGTGTTTGGTGTGGTTTGCGTTCCAACCCATGATTTCAGAAAACCCGTTTATCCAGTTCATTCAAAGTCTCTCCAGCCCGAGTGGCTGGTTGCAGCCCATCTCGATGTGGCTGGCACTCGGACTCACGCTTTGGTCTGGCTGGAACTATCTGTGGCAGAGCCGGGATTTACTGCGCGGGAAATAACGACACGCCGCCAGCCGCGTCTTTGCGCTTTCCATCGCGGGGGCGTCTCTCCCACCGTGCGGCATGAAGTCACGCCTCATTCTCTCGGTTCTGCTTTTGCTGGCGACAGCCGGAGGAGTGGCATGGTGGCAGCTTGGAAATCGCTCAAATAGCTTAGGAAAGGCGGCGCACGCGCAAACGGCGGAGATTCTCGCAAAAGGCCCGCGCCCACCAGGATCGGAAACGCTGGCGGCGGTGAGAAATCACGTCCGCAGCGAGTTGGAAAAATCCGGCTGGGTCACCCAAGGGCAGCCATTTGAGCGCATGACTCCCATTGGCAAGGTGGCTTTCGAGAACGTCATCGCTCGCTTTCCCACCAACAAAAACGATCCCTGGGCGCAGCAACCGAAGGGAATTCTCTGCGCGCACATCGATTCCAAATGGTTCAAGGACAAGCATTTCCTCGGTGCCGATGACGCAGCCTCAGCGTGTGCGGCGATTGTGGTGATTGCTCAAAAACTGGCGCGCGACCGACCCGAACAAGCGGCTGGGTTGGAGTTGGTTTTTTTCGATGGCGAGGAAGCTTTCGGCGAAAACATCACTCCACAAGACGGCCTTTATGGCAGCCGATATTACGCGAGCCAATGGCGTGCTCGGGCCGACAAACCGAAATTTGGCATTCTGCTGGATATGATTGGTCATGAAAACCTCTCCATCCGTTTGCCGAGCGACACACCGCCAGATCTGAAGGAGTCGGTTTTTGCCGCCGCTCGCAAAGAAGGAGTCGAGGCTTATTTCGACATGGCTGCCGGACCGATTATCGATGACCATGTGCCGCTCAATTTCGCGGGAATCCCGACGGTGGATATCATTGGTGATTTCTCGCGCTTCCAGTGGTGGCACACACCAGCCGATAACTTGAAAATCATTTCTGCGGACTCCCTAGACATTTCGATCCGCGTGACTCTCCGCGTGTTAGACGAACGCCTCAGTCAGTGAAATGACGAACGCACCTGCCAAGCTCGACACCCTGCAATCGGTAGAATTGGCCGAAGGCGTTGAAATCCGGCTGCGCATCGCAGGCCCGCTGCCACGCACCAGTGCGTTCCTGATCGACTTCCTAATCCGTGGTTTGTTGTTCGCAGCTTTGGTGATTGGGAGTCAGCTCATTGGATTCGCCTTCGGCCCAAATGTGTCAGAAGGCTTGGTTCTGCTCGCGTGGTTTTTGATCGACTGGCTCTATCCGGTGTTCTTCGAGGCTGGGCGCAGAGGTGCCACGCCAGGCAAGCGGATGATGAATCTGCGAGTGGTGCAGGCCAGTGGTTCGCCGGTGACGATCGGACAAGCGGTGGTGCGCAATTTCCTGCGTTTCGTCGATTGCATGCCGTTGTTTACCTATGCATTCGGCATGGCGAGCTGCCTTTCTACGCGGCGTTTCCAACGTCTGGGCGATCTGGCGGCTGGCACTTTGGTGGTTTATGCACGCGTTCCACAGCAACCCATTCCAGCAACAGAGGAGGTCCAGTTCGCCATGCCGGTGCCAATGGCTCTCAGCCCGGATGAGGCCAGCGCGATTGCTTTGTTTGAAGAACGCGCAGCCCTGTGGTCACCGGCTAGACGAGAAGAAATCGCCAATCGAGCCGCTGCGCTGAGTGGATCCACAGGAAATGAAGGAGTCAGGCGTTTGTTGGCGATGGCTCGCTGGCTGCGGGAGAAACGCGGCTGATTTTTTCAACCTATGATGTCTCTACTGCCCTATGTGGCGGTAACATCTGCTGGCGCAGATGCTGCGAGATGGCGATGGCGCTTACGTTTTGAGACACATCACTTTTCGTTAGATCATCTCTGGCAGATTGGTGTCGTCACCAACTTCATCAATGTCTGCGCCTAATTTCGCCTTGCCAAGCCATGGCGCATTCCCTAATCCCAACGCCCCTCATTGCGTCGCCAATCCACAAATGAAGATTACGAGGGACTCTTAATTGCGGCGGATCTTCAAGAATCGCCCGTCCTGATTCAAGGCGGGAAAACTAGCATCACATGATCAACGAACTCATCAACGAAATGGTGGACGCAGGCGTCCACTACGGCCACCAAACCAAAAAATGGAATCCGCGCATGAAACCCTTCCTCATGAAGGACAAAGGCGGAATCTACATCATCAATCTGGAGAAAACCGTCCAGCAGCTCGATAAAGCCTCGGAATTTCTCAGCGGGCTCGTCGGCAAGGGCAAGAAAGTGCTCTTCGTCGGCTGCAAACGTCAGGCGCAAGACGCCATCCGCGAGGCGGCAGAAGCCACCAACCAATACTACGTCAATCACCGCTGGCTCGGCGGCATGCTCACCAACAGCCTCACCGTGCGCAAGTCGGTGGAGCGCCTCAAATATCTCGAAACCATCGAGAAGCAGCCTGAGTTCAAAGCGATGTCCAAGAAGGAGCTCGCCGCTCTCGGACGTGAGCGCGAAAAACTCCTGCGCAACCTGCGCGGCGTGCGCGACATGGACAAAAAGCCTGACGCCGTCGTGATCGTGGACTCCGCACGCGAAACCATCGCCGTGGCAGAAGCCCGCCGCCTCGGCATCCCAATCATCGCCCTCGTCGATACCAATGCGGACCCCGCCGTGATCGATTATCCCATTCCAGCCAACGACGACGCCATCCGCTCGATCCGCCTGATCCTCCAAAACCTGGTGGACGCGATGGTGGCAGGTCGCAAAATTTGATTTCTATGTCAGCGGGCGGCCCGCACAACCAGC
>JBGSLX010000152.1:0-8141 GCA_041740475.1 Akkermansiaceae bacterium
GCTCCCACGAGCAGGAACGGCTTTTCCTGCGTTCGTGGTTTCCTCATGAATGAATCTTTGAACTCAAAACAGGGTGAGTATCCCGAGCAAACGTCAGGATCAGAGTTCGAGTTTGGCAAGAAGGCCGGGCTTTTTGCGGAGAGCGGCGAGGGCCGCGTCTTGGTCACCACCGGTGCCGGTGAGGTCGTCGAGGTCTTGAAGTAGTTTCGCGAGGCGGGTGGCGGGGTAGCCGCGCATGGCGAGTCGGGCAGGGTGCTTACACGAGGGACTGTTGCATGAAGAAGCTGGGATGAATGGCGGTGAAAAACCTCCCGATTCACGTTTTTTACGATGAAACTCTCCCAAATGTAGGCACTCTGGTGAGGCTGAACTATCCGCGAGGGGTTCCCGGCCCGGCGGGCTTGTCTAGGGCTCCGGGATGGAAATTTAGCACTCCGGCGGGGTTGTTAAGCACTCCGGCGGGGTTGTTAAGCGCTCCGGCGGGGTTATTAAGCACTCCGGCGGGGTTGATAAGTGCTCCGGCGGGGCTGAAGCGCCTCACTCCCGCACTGGCAAGGCGCGGGGTGGCTTTTCGGGGAAGCCGTCGTTTGACCGGAGGTTTTCTTTAATCAGAAACCAAATCGCGATCGCTAGCAGCAGCGACAGAACCTTGGCGATCCAGTTTTTCCTCGGGTTGATTTTCATGGGAATGTTTACCGGTGAAGAAGATATCGGCGATTTTTTCGCGGAATTGTGACTCGCTCAAGTTGCGTTGCAGGACGCCGTTCATGCAAATTGAAATTCCACCCGTTTCCTCGCTGACCACCACTGCCACGGCATCGGTGCGCTCGGTCAGTCCGATGGCTGCGCGGTGACGCAGGCCGGTCGAGCGATCCTGCATTTCGCGCTCGGTCACGGGAAACACGCACGCCGCGCCAGCCACGCGGTCTTCCGCAATGATCATGCCGCCATCGTGCAAGGGCGCTTTCGGATGGAAAACGGTCATCGCCAGCTCCGGGGAAAACCGCGCATCCAGCACCACGCCGGTATCGAGCTGCTCCTTCAGGCTGACATCGCGCTGGATGGCGAACAGCGCTCCTATGCGTTTTTTGGAAAGATTGAGCACGGCATCCGTGAAGCGCTCCAAGAAATCGAGCCGACGGCGGCCATAGAAAGAAAACAGCCGATTGCTGCCCAGGCGCGCCAGCCCGGTGCGCAGCTCGGGTTGGAAAATCACGATCAGCGCAATCGCCAGACCCGCCGCCGCACGGGTGATGAGCCACTGGATGACCTCGAACTCGAAGATGGCCGAGCCGAGCGTCAGGACGATCAAGATGGTGACTAGGCCGACAAGAATCTGCGCCCCGCGAGTGGCTCGGAATGCCCGGTAAACTTGATAGATCCCGGTCGCTAGGATGAGGATTTCAATCCCGTCTCGCCAATGATCTACGAAGAATTTCCACATAATTTCGGAATGACCCGGACCTTATGCGTCGGATGTGGCTTCTGACAACTCTGGAAATGCTCCGGTGAAATCTCTGCTCGGTCATTTCACTTCCGCGACTTGCTAAGACGGGCCTCCTGACTACGTTCCGCCAGCCATGAGCTTGCCTGCTGACTTCGAACCCGCCGTGCGCGATCCCAAAAAACTCCGGCGCACGGCATGGATTCTCGTCGCGATCATGGTGCTCGGCTCGACCTTGATCCTCAGAGCCTACATCGCATGGACCAGCAAGCAGGCGCTCGACGAACGGCCAGCCATCGTCCACCGCATCAAAAAAGAGCGCGATCTGCGGGTGATGCGCCAAGATGGCAAGCAGGCGGAATTGATCGATCTGCGTGGCAAAGTTTTCGCCATCCACGCCATCAGTCTGAGAGATCCGCAGGCGGCAGAACGCAGCATGGCGGTGATGAAACGGCTGGCCGAACAACGGCGCGGCCAAGAGGATTTCCATCTCGTCACACTCGTCATCGACCCGATCCCAGCAGAAAATCTCACGCGCACCTTGGCGGAAACCGCCGCTACAAAGGGACTCGCGCTACCGCAATGGTGGCTGGGCAGCAACGAGCCGGGCACGCTGCATAAGTTCATCAAAAACGAGCTTAAAGCCGGGGTTTACCCGAATGAATCCGACGGCAAATGGAACTACGATCCGTCCATCGTGCTGATCGACCGCAACGGCCACATCCGCCGCGCGGTGGTGCTCAAAACTCGCAACGGCAAGCCTTCCAAACCGGGCGTGCTCGGCTTCGATTTCGACCAAGCCGCGCAGTGGGATCGCGACGGGTTGAAGACCAACACCGAGCACAGCAACGAGCAAGAACTCGAAATTTTGCTCTCCAAAACCATCGATATCCTGCGAGCTGAACCTTCCGAACCCCAATGAAACGCAACACCACCATCGCATTGTTCTACACCGGCGTGGCCGCCATTTGCGCCGCCATTCTCGGAATTGTCTTCTACATCCGCTCCGGCTTCCCTGAGCCGCCCTTGCCGATCGCGGTCGATACCGGACGTGCACAATCGACTGAGTGGTTCGAGATCAAAAACGACCTGCAAGCGATCAATCAGGAGGGAAAATCCGTCAAACTCACCGACCTGCGCGGCAAAGTCTGGATCGTCGCCGAATTCTTCGCGATTTGCCCGCACTGCGCTGTCCGCAATGGCGAGGAGCTGCGGAAAATTTATGACGAATTCGGCAAGCACCCGGATTTCCACATCACCTGCATCACTGTCGATCCCGAGAATGACAATCAAGCGAAGCTCGCGGATTACTCGCAGGCACTCAGCGCAGATCCCAAAAATTGGTGGTTTCTTAACGCGGGCAGCGCCAGTGACACGCACGCTTATTTGGAAAATGAGCTGAAATTTTTCGGCATCCGCGAGCGCACCGATCCTGCCGACATCGAAGCGAATGGCCGCTTCTCGCACGACCTCGGGTTTCTCCTCGTGGACCGCAATATGCGCGTGATCGGCAAGTGGCCGCTGGCCGACGCCCGCTCGGAAGAAGCCCGCAAGCGCGATCCCGAGCTGTATCAAAAGCTCAAGGATGAGCTGTTCGCCCGGATCCGTGCGGAGCTCGAAAAAAATGAATCACCCGGCATCTGATGAACGAGGAACGCACCCGCTGGCTGACGCGCCCGCCGCAAGAAGCGCTTTCTAAAAAGTTAGGAATCGTGGCGTGGATCCTCACCGCTGTGGTGCTGGGATTGGTCGGGCTGATGCGTCAGGTGAAAATCCCGCTGCCCGAGGGTGTGAGTTTTTCGTTTTTACCGCCGTTTCACGCTGCGGTGAATGCGGTGGCGGCGGTGGTTCTGGTGATCGCGTTCATCGCCGTGATGCGTGGTCAGATCGCCCTGCATCGCCGGATGATCATGGTGGCGATGGGTCTCTCGGTGTTATTTCTGCTCAGTTATGTGGCATATCATTTCACCAGCAACGAAGTGAAATTCGGCGATCTAAATCTGGATGGCATCGTCGATGAGGCGGAGCGCACCAGAGTCGGCAGCATGCGCACGGTGTATCTGCTGCTGCTCATTTCCCACATCGTGCTCGCGGCGGTCAGCCTGCCGTTCATTCTTTTCACCTTCATCGCGGGCTTCACCAACCGCTTTGCCGCTCACAAAAAACTCGCCCGCTGGGTCTTTCCCCTTTGGCTCTACGTCGCTGTCACGGGGCCAGTTTGTTATTGGATGCTGCGGCCTTACTATCCTTGAGTGAATTTTTGAACCGCTAATGGACGCGAATAAACGCGAATTTAAGAACGAAAGTTGGGTTCCAAAAACAAACATCTTCATTCGCGTTCATTCGCGGTTGAATCTCTGTATTTGAATTAGTCACCCGCCGATTGACTCAGCGGCTGGATCTTTGTTCGTTTGCGCACCCGATGCCCGCATCCCAGCCAACGACCAAGCCCCTGTTGATGACACCGCATCAGGCGTTGAGGCAGTATTTTGGTTTCACCGGATTTCTCGATGGTCAGGAAGAGGTGATCGCCGAGATCGTCTCGGGTCGTGATGGCTTGGTAGTGATGCCGACGGGCGGCGGGAAATCGCTGTGTTTTCAGGTGCCAGCGCTTTGTTTCGGCGGAGTGACATTGGTGATTTCGCCATTGATCGCGTTGATGAAAGACCAAGTGGATGCGCTGATCGCACGCGGCATCGAGGCCACGTTGATCAACTCCACCCTCACCTGGCCCGAGCAAAAGGAGCGGCTCGATGGCATGCGCAGTGGAAAGTACAAACTCGTCTATGTGGCCCCGGAGCGCTTTCGGGCGGAGAGTTTCCTCAACGCGCTGGAAGGCATCGAAATTTCGCTTTTCGCGGTGGATGAAGCGCACTGCCTCAGCCAGTGGGGCCACGATTTCCGGCCCGATTACTTGCGGCTCGGTAAGGCGCTGAAACTGATCGGTCACCCGCAATGCGTCGCACTGACCGCCACCGCCACGCCGATCGTGCGCGACGACATCACCACGGTGCTTGGTTTGCGCGAGCCCTTCGAGCAAGTCAGTGGCTTCTCGCGTCCGAATCTATCGCTGGCGATTTCTGCGGTGGAAAAAGCCGTCAACAAAGACGAGCGCTTGAAGGCGGTGATCACCGCGCACAAGACCGGCATCGTCTATTGCGCCACCCGCAAGAAAGTGGAAGCCGTTTCCGAAACCATCGCCAGTTGGGGGCTGAAATGCGTGGCCTACCACGGCGGCATGAGCGATCAGGAACGCGTGCGCACTCAGGAAATGTTCATCCAGCGCAAGGCAGACGTGGCCGTGGCGACGAATGCATTCGGCATGGGCATCGACCGCTCGGATGTGCGATTTGTCATCCACTACGAAGTGCCCGGCAGCGTGGAAGCCTATTATCAAGAAGCAGGTCGGGCTGGCCGCGATGGCGAGGCTGCCGTCTGTGAGCTGCTCTTCAACTACGCAGACACCCGCACGCAGGAGTTTTTCATCGATGGTGCGAATCCGTCGGCCACGGTGATTCGCTCGATTTATCAATACCTTCTCTCTGAGGCGGATCGTGAGTACGAGGTGCATCGTACTTTGGAGGAAATGGCGGAGGGTTCCGACGTGAAAAACTCGATGGCGGTGGGCAGTGCGCTCACCATGCTGCTGCGTGCCGGATACATCGAGCGCTTCGACATTCCCGGCAAGCGCATGAAAGGCACGCGTCTCTTGAAGCCGGATGTGCTAGCACGCCAACTCCAGCTCGACGAGACAGCCATCGAGGAAAAAGACCGCCGCGACCGCGAGAAACTCAAGGCGATGGTCGAGATGTGCTACTCGCGAGTTTGCCGACAGAAGTGGATTCTCAACTACTTCGGCGAGCTGGACGCCGGTGTCTGCGGCAACTGCGATGTTTGCCGCGAGAATGGCGCGGGCGACCAACGCCCTGCGACTGCGGAGGAAGAAATCGTCGTCAAAAAAGCGCTGAGCGGCGTGGCTCGCATGTCGCGCCGTGGCAGCGATGGCGGCTGGGAAGCACGTTTTGGCCGTGGCCGGATTGTGCAGATGCTGGCAGGTAGCAAGTCGCAGGAAATCGTTTCCGCAGGCCTCGAAAAACTCAGCACCTACGGCATCCTCAGCGACAAGGGTGCCGGATATTTGAACTCGCTGATGCGCTCGCTCGCAGATGCTGGCTACGTTCACACCGTCACTTCCGGCGAGTATCCGCTGATGACGCTCACACCGCTGGGCGATAAAGTGATGCGCGGCGGAGTGCCAATCCAGCTCGTCTGGCCAGACCCGACCGCTGGCCGCAAGGAAGTCGCGCTCAAGGACCACGGTCACGACTCCCAGCTCTACTCGATGCTGCGCGATATCCGGATGAAAATGGCCACCCGCGACGAGGTGCCGCCGTATGTCATTTTCTCGAACAAAACTCTCGAAGCGCTCGCCCGCTACCAACCGATCAATCCCGAGGAAGCGCTGCACATTCCCGGCATCGGCACCGCCAAAATCCAACGCTACGCCGAGCCTTTTCTCGAAGCGATTCGCGTCTGGAAGCAATCGCGCCGCCACCATGGTTGACTTGGCTGGCTACTCTGAGATGAACCCGAAAAAAGAATTAGGAACAACGAAAAGGGCAAAAAGCCTCGAAAAAAGAGGTGTGTTTGGGACTTTTCACTGAATCCCAAAAGGTGCGTGCGGAAGCATTCTTAACTCTTTCAAATTTCGTTCCTTTCGCGTTTTTCGTTGTTCTAAAGATCGGCATTCGGGATGAATTTGTCGTCTTCCTAAAAACACCGAAAACGAAATCATCATCATGAATGTTACCCTGCCAAAACTCGCCATCATGCTCGTCTCAGCCTTCGTCCTCAGCAGCGGCTGCGCGACCAATGATCCCGTCACGCTCACCAACTCGGCGAACGCGAGCGGAGCACAAATTGCCAGCGATTCGCGTGCGGCACTGCGCTCGCTCTATTCCCAGAATCACAGCGCAAGAGCCTTGGGCCAGAGAGCCCGCGCCGTGCTGGTCTTCCCAGCCGTGACCCGCGCTGGCTTCGTGTTCGGCGGCCAAGCCGGAAATGGCGCGATGCTCCGCCGCGATGGCAGCGTCGGTGGGTTTTATCAAACCGCGTCTGCTTCATGGGGCTTGCAGGCAGGGATTCAAACATTCGGTTACGCGCTGTTCTTCATGGACGACGCCTCCCTCCGCAACCTCAACCGCAGCGGTGGCTGGGAACTGGGCGGCAGCCCAAGCTTGGTCGTCGTCGATCAGGGCATGGCCGCGAACCTCTCCACCACCACCATCAACAGCGGCACCTACGCCTTCTTCTTCGACCAACGCGGCCTCATGGCTGGCCTCGGCGTGCAAGGCACCAAGATCACTCGCATCCATCCGCAGCGGTGATCGTAAGCGGTTCAACCAGCGAGCGGATCACTGGTTTGTCTTTCGCTCTCGGTTGATTCCGCTGAGTGAACAGCGCTTCTTTCGTTTGGAGATCGAGACCGTCGTAGATCACGCCGGTCAGATCCCGCAACTTCGTCGCCACTCTTGATTTCGGATTCCATGCATACACCAGAGTCCGCCCTTGCCGCTTGCAGACGAGAGCTCCAGAGCGCTCAAAACGATCCAGTTGTCGCTGCACCGAATCCAACGAAACCGCAAACGCGCGAGAAACCGCTCGACCGTAGGCTTCACCATCATGAAACAACGACAAAAGCACCGCCTGCGCCGCTTTTCCGCCAAACAGATCTTGAAGCGCTGTTGAAATCATGACCTGAAATTCAGGTCACCTGACCGGAATATCAAATCAATTTTTAGACCATCATGGATCCGCCAGATTGGGCAACCTGCACCGAAGAGACTCTGTGGCGCTACGTCGCGTGGCACCTTGAAGGTGAAGGCATTCGAGCGGTCTTAGTAGGCGGGGCCGTGGTGGCGATCTACTCAGATGGCCTTTACCGTTCGGGTGATCTGGATTTGGTGCCAGATGATTTGGGGCGAGGCCGCTTGCCAGTGGCGTTGGAAAAAATTGGCTTCAAGCCAACAAAATCCCGCTATTTCAAACATCCAGAGTGCTCGCATCTATTTCTTGAGTTCCCTCGGGGGCCAGTCGAGATCGGAGAGCAATTTCCGATTGTTCCTGCGGAGATCGAGGTCGAAGGGCGGACGATTCGATTACTCTCACCGACCGACTGCGTGAAAGATCGTTTGGCTGGCTACATCCACTGGAAATCCCGTGCCAATTTTGACCAAGCACTCATGGTGTGTCGTCGCCAGCATCATCATGTCGATTTGGTAGCGGTGCGCGATTGGTGCATCAGAGAGGGCGGCGAGTTTGCTTTCGAGGAGTTCATCGAGCGATTGAACGAAGGAACGACCATCTGAACAAGTCATCAGGTTTGCGGCGATCAGGGCATGGCCGGGAACCTCTCCACCACCACCATCAACAGCGGCACCTACGCGTTCTTCTTCGACCAACGCGGCCTCATGGCTGGCCTCGGCGTGCAAGGCACCAAGATCACCCGCATCCATCCGCAGCAGTGATCGAGAGCGGTTCCACCTGCGAGCGGATCATACCAAAATCCTCTAGCTTTTAGACTTCCAATTGCTGAAGGTTTACCAAAGCATTGGGCATGGCTCGAAACTTACCGGCATTAGGAGCGGAACTGGTCACCCAGATCGAGGATGCGTGGCAAAAACCACAGCCGGATTGG
>JBGSLX010000153.1:0-7914 GCA_041740475.1 Akkermansiaceae bacterium
GTATGCGTTCACCCCGTCACCGTTTAAAAATGGATTATTCAGGAAGGTTATCGCATCTGCTCCATATTGCTTCTCATCAGAAATCAGTGGGTGTGTTCGGTCACGTGCTATTACATCGGCATCTACTGCATTCAATGGTGCTGGAAAGCCGTCGCCGAGATCTCGGTTGATACCCTCGGACACAAATCCCTCTTCTCCTCCGACTGCTCTAAAAATGCGATCTATCTCAGTTAACTCCGAGTCGCCGAAATTAGAAGTTACATGATTTTTAAGTTCCATAGTAACCGCCAATTCATCAGAAATCGACTGGACTGAGTTTGCTGTCTGAAGAGACTCCGTAAATATACTTTCCCAACTGAGTGCATTGCGGCTGGCGTCATCGGCATTTGACCCATTCTGCATCGCTCGCATCGCACGGTTGGGTGTGATCGCCACCAAAGCGCGCAATACAGCATCTTCTTTTTCGCTGTAGTCGTTACGCAGTTGGACATCCGACTGTACGGCGTGAGCACTCATGGCGCGACGATACGCGTGAATCATTAAAAATAATAAAATCGCCCCGGTTGATAGCACCATCAAGTAGGAGACAAAACCCGATTTACCTTTTCTAGTCGGTGATCTTTTCATTTTTGCATGGTTCCCGAATAGGTGATTTGTTCATCGGCAGGTCCTGTGAGCGTCATACGCAGCACACCCAACTCCACTGTAAAATCGACATTTTGAGCTTTGTCTGTCACTGACCAGTCAGGCTCATCTAGAGCATTTGGTTGCAGCACTGGAAGGATATAGTAATTTAGTGTGTCGTTTTCAAAGGCTAGGATGGAAGAACGCATTGTCCCGTCTGGTTGTCGAAAATTAAGTCGCATCCAATCAGAAGATGTTAGCTGAGGGTTGGAACCATCGAGTGCGTCATCCTCCGAATCATGGAGTGTAAAGCTATCTGCTTTTCCTACCATTTTACTCACGAACATGCTAATCACTGGTGCTTCCTCGCTGAGAAAACTCTGACGCCTATATTCCCTTAAAAAAGTGATCTGGAGTTGGAACAAGGTAAGAATCATGCCACCGATCGCCATGCCCATCATCATCGCGAGCGTGAGTTCGATGAGGGTGAATCCTCGGCGCATCATTTTTGGTGACGGTGTCATTGGGAACGCAAAACAGTGCGGGATTTTGCATAGGTGCGGTCACCAATTTCGTAGGTGAGCACGCTCTGTGCCTTCCATACTCTCATCGCAGACGGATTCACCGCTGTGTTACCTTGTGGAAAATTTACTGTATCTTCCATGCGGGTGCGCGTGATTGTGGCATTGATGGGACGAGCATCGGGCAAACGTCCGATTTCTACCACTTGGGTTGCGGTTAGTGGAAACAGCGGCCACAGCGAATTAGCTGACTCGATGTCCTCGAAGGGAGCCCGCTCAGCTAGTGAACGTTCGAAACTCATATAGGCATCGGCGAGCGTCTGGTGAAGCGTCCATTGTCGTGGGCTCAGAATATTGATCGACAGCTTGAGTAACAACAAACCGATCAAGGTGAGGGTCGTGAGGGCAATCATCGACTCCAACAAGAGCATGCCACTGCGCGACCATCGCGACTTGCGAACCGCGCGGAACGGACCATACGTTTCTTTATGCGCTACCACTTCCACACCGTCATGTTGGCTGCGATCCTCTTTTCTTTGACGCTTGGGCATGCATTTGGACAGTCCGTGCTGGCCCCGCCTTTCGGACTGCGCTGGGGCGATTCTCCAGAGAAGTTGATTACTTGGGCATCCAAACATGCTATGGACACTACGATCACTCTGCCCGGAGATCAACCGGGATTGCGGATCCTCAAAATTCAGCCGCGAAATGGATTTTTGCCCGATACCAAAGCGGGTGCTGTCGAGGGGCACTTTCTCGGTGGTCGTCTTTACGAACTCACCATTCATTATTTTGATGCGGATGCATCCGCGGCGGTGATGGAGGGGCGGTTCGGGGAATTGAGAAAGCAAATCACTCACGAGCACGGCACATTGCTCACCAATCACACAGGTCGTGTGGTCGAGGATCAATTTGTGACGCGGACGGAGTCGGTTCATCGGGAGCCTGTAAAGGGTTTGATGCTATTGCTTGTTTATACGGAAGTGGAAGATTTGTTGCGGAAAACGAAGGACGCACGTTTTTCACTAATCTACCGAAATGACAATCATCGGAAGGAAATCGACGCAGAACTTAAAAATCGCTGATTCATTTGCTGAAATTGAGTTTAAAGGTTTGGACGAATGATTGTGGTGATGATTAGGGCTGGCTGCGAGACCATTCGAGCCAAGGACCGATTGGCACGCGATGCTGGTCCGTGAAGCGCCATTCAACCTTTGCACCGCTGCGAAGTTGAAGGTAATCGCGCACGGCTGGACTTAAATCGATGCCAGCATTTTTGTTGCGGTTCAGGCGTGGGCGTTCATTACCGAATACATATTGCCAATGATCGACTTCGAACGGACCGACATCTTCCCACTGCGCATAACAAACGCGACCTTGGCTGTGAATCGCGACCCAACGGCCTTTGCAGACCGAAATACCATCGCCCTGATAAGCTTCCCAGAACCACGGAATTACTTCGGATGCCTCTGGCCTGTGAACCCCGCCCTTGGCGACATCGTTGTATGGCAGCGCGATGTAAAATGGATTGAGACGCGGTTTGAAATCCAGCGGCTGCCATCCTTTGCGGCGCTCTGGATGGTCGTAACCGCCGAAATTTTGCTGCCAATTTTGATCCCACGCACTTTTATCATTTGGAGTGGGATTATTTTCAGTGGGGTCTTCACCTACCCAAAAGATGGTCGCAATCACATCACGCTTCCATTGCAATGAGGCGCGGGGCTTGTCACGTGAGGGTTCCATGACAATCCGTGCCGAAGCTGGAACACCGAATGGATCGCTGAGCGATGGAAGAATCTCACGCCTTTGATTCAGGAAACGCTCATGAAACTGCCCGAGGCGTTCCGATAAGCGAGATGCCGCCACCGTCTCAATAAAGACGATGCTCACAATACCAAAATGGAGACATAATTTGGTCATAAATGACAAGCGAAAGATAAAATCGCTTTATATAGTCCATGTAGCTAATGCATGCCGATAATTATCACAAGAAAATTCTATATGATGAATGATTAACCAATCGATGAACCATCCTTTGGATTCACAGAATTAACTATTCACCAATGACGCAACTGACCAACTCTTGAGGCGCTTAATACATCTATTGTGTGCAGAAACAGGAAAGACGATTTTTGCACGCAATAACGTAGTCATTCATGTTTCACTTACCCAAACCAAATCTCCGATCCAACTCCCGCATGCCGAATTCTGTAAGAGTCGGTCGCCCATCCGCCGCGCAATATGGCAGCTCGCAGGTGAATAGCTCTGCGAGAAGCGACTGGGTCTCCACCAGTCTGGGTTCGACGAGCCACGCAGCGCGCTTGGCTAGGGCGCGGGCGAGGCGCTCGTATGCAAAACGTGCGCCGGAAACCGGATCGTGAAGTATTTCATCGACGATCTCGCTGAGAAAAGTGCGCGGATCCGCAACGGATAAGCAGGCTGGCAGCGTGCGGATTTGAATGGTGTTTCCGCCAAAAGATTCCACTTCGATTCCCGCATCAGTCAGCGCGCTTCGTTCGCGCAGAAGCAAATCGACATCGCGCGGATCGAGTTCGATGAGCACGGGAATCAACAGCCCCTGCGTTTCCATTCTGGAATCTCGGTTGCGCAGCAGCGTTTCGTAAATGATCCGCTCATGGGCCGCTTTGGGATCGAAAAGCACAAGGCCGTCATCGCTTTCCATGACCACAAACCGCTGATGAAGCATACCGAGAATCCGGAAAACTGGCGTATTTGCGGCGTTTGCACTCGGTTTCTCCTCAGAAATCGGAGCTGCGGGATTCTCCCACGCAGCGAGCAGCGGCTGCGGTGCTTGAAACACGTGAGCCGCAGCGGGGGCAATGTTTTCCACTGGAGTTGGCCGCTGCGGAGCAGGCGTTGGCACCACAGGCGGACGCAGCGCTTCCGCCACTGCCTCGAGAATGGCCGTGCGAATATCAAAAGGACGATGAAAACGCACCTCGCGCTTGGCCGGATGGACGTTCACATCCACCAGACTGGGCTCCAGATCGAGCCACAACCATGCGGCCGGGTGCAGACCTTCCACCAAAGCACCGCGAAATCCCTCCGCCAATGCGCGGGAAATGACTGAGTCCTCCACGGGCCGACCATTCAGAAACACAAATTGATGTCTCCGCCCCTTTCTGGCGTGGCTTGCTGGCAGCAAGAATCCTTCCACGGCGACTCCATTCCCATGAGTGAGCGGCAGCACGATCAATTCTCGCGCCAGCTCTGGCCCGAGCAACTGGCGCACGCGATCCACTGCCTTTACCGCTGGCGGCAGGTCGAACACCTCGCGCTCATCCCGGCGCAAGCGGAAGCGCACCCACGGAGCGGCGAGCGCATGCATGCGGAGTTGGTGCTCAATGTGGGCGGACTCGGTAGTTTCCGCACGGAGGAATTTTCTCCGCGCTGGCATGTTGAAAAAAAGCGCCTTCGCCTCAATCACCGTGCCGGGAGCGCAGCCTGCCTCGCGCACATCGCGGATTTTCCCGCCGTCCACGATAATCTCAGTCCCAGAAACCGCCGCCGCCTCTCGGGTGACCATCCTGAAACGAGAAACGCTGGCGATGCTCGGCATGGCTTCACCGCGGAATCCCAGCGTGCGGATCGATGCCAGATCGCCCTCCGTCCGCAGTTTGCTGGTCGCGTGGCGTTCCAGCGAGAGCAAGGCATCCTCGCGCGACATCCCACAGCCGTCGTCGCTCACTCGGATCAGCGCCGCTCCGCCTTGATCCACATCCACCCGGACCTCTCTCGCACCGGCATCGATGCTATTCTCGACCAACTCCTTCACCACCGATGCCGGGCGCTCGACGACTTCCCCCGCCGCCACTTGGCTGGCGAGGATATCGGGGAGAACTCGGATTTTGGCCATGGCGGGAAAGCAAAGGCCACCACACTTCAAGACACAAGAAAAGAGAGCACCATGCTTACAAGGTGCAGGACAGCGATACTGTTTCCAGAAATGGAAGCATTCCCCAAATGTTCCCAAAGAATTCTTGAATGAAGGACGGGTTTAGTAAAATTTACAAAATGTTTAAACCCAACGTGTTCCGCTCAACTGCCTTATTATTTGGGTTTTCCCTCATCAGTTTGACCGCACAGCAGAGACTGGCCGATCTGCTGGAAGCACCCGGCATGGATCTTTCCAGAGCGGATAACCGGGCTCGTGTGGTGGCGAAAATGGCAGGAATTGAAAACCAGCGTCGTGACCGTGCTCGCGCCAAAGCCGCCGCTAAGGGACTGCCCTTGCGTACGGTGCGCGCCGACGGGCGGGTGTTCGAAATTGCCGAGTTCGATGGTCCCGAGCCAGTCTATTTCACCACCCACAATGCCAACGCAGCGATCTCGACCGGGGCCAATTTACTCAGGGTCTCGCCCTTCAACCTCTCCGGCAGCGGACTCACCATCGGCATGTGGGATGGCGGTTCGGGCCGGTCCACCCACCAAGAATTCGGCTCCCGGATGGTCGTCAAGGATGGTGCCGCCTCCATCGACCACGCCACCCACGTCGGCGGCACGCTGATCGCCAGCGGCGTAAATGCCTCCGCCCGCGGCATGGCCACCGCCGCGACCGTGGATTCTTACGATTGGAACAGCGACCTGAGCGAAATGACCGGCCGTGCCGCGACGGCCGCCGGACAGCAGGCCACCGGCATTTACCTCTCCAATCACAGCTATGGTTACATCTCCGGCTGGAGCTACACCGGCGGCGGTGGCTCGCCTGCCCGGACTTGGGAATGGAATGGCAATGGCGGCACCGCCACATCCATCGAAGAGGATTTCGGCCGCTACAACACCTTCTCGCGCGATATCGACTCACTCACCTACAACGCGCCCTACTACTTGATTTTCCAAAGCGCAGGCAATGATCGCAGTGACAATCCTTCCGCTGGCCAGTCTGTCGCACTTTTGCCCGGCAGCGCGACCGTGGTTCCATACGACCCCGCACTTCACCCAGGCGGCGATGGCAGCTTCCGCGGTGGCTTCGAGAACATCGGCTACCGTGGCCTCGCAAAAAACATCGTCACCGTGGGATCCGTGCTCGACGCCGTCACCAGCGGAGTGAGGGACCTTTCCAAAGCCACCATCAGTTCCTTCTCCTCGTGGGGACCTACTGACGACGGACGCATCAAGCCGGATTTGGTCGCCAATGGTGGCGATGTGCTGCTTGTAAACCAAGGTTTGTATTCCTCACTCAACGCCAACAACTCCGCTTACGGCTATTCTAGTGGCACCAGCATGTCCTCTCCGAACGCCTGCGGATCCGCCGCCTTGCTAGTTCAGCAATACGGCCAGCTTTTCTCCGGCGGAGCGATGCGCGCTGCCACCCTCAAAGGACTGCTCATTCACACCACCGACGATCTCGGAAACCCGGGCCCGGATTACAAGTTCGGCTGGGGACTCATGAATGCACAGTCCGCTGCGGGTTTGCTCAAAGACCACCAAGCCAATCCACTCAAGCAACGCATCACCGAGGACCAAGTATCAACCAGCGTCAACACACGCAGCTTTCCCTTCGTCTGGGACCAGACCTCGCCGATCCGCGCTACCCTTAGTTGGACGGATCCCGCAGGCACCGCCACGACCACCTCGGACCTGCGCAGCCCGCGCTTGGTGAATAACCTCCAGTTGAAACTCATCGCGCCCAATGGCTCAGAGTTTTTCCCCTTCGTGATGCCCTTCGTCGGCACTTGGACCCAAGCTTCAATGAATCTTGCCGCCACCACTGGCATCAACAACACCGACAACGTCGAGCAGGTACTGATTTCCGCCCCGGCTGTTTCCGGCACTTGGCAGGCGGTCGTTTCCTACTCCGGGACTCTGACCAATACCCAGCAGTCCTTTTCCCTGATCCTCAACGGCACCGCCGCCGAGGAACCACCGCTCCCCCCCGTCGCCATCTCCTCCATCAGCCCCACCAGCGGACTCGGCGGTTCGCTCGTCACCATCGACATCAGCGGCACCAGCCTGAGCACCAACACTCTCATCAAACTCACCAAATCCGGGCAAACGGACATCACCCCCGTCACCCAACAACTCATCGGAGCCACACTGCGCTGCCAGTTCAACCTGACCAATGCCGCCACTGGCCCGTGGAGCATGGTCGCCACCAATCCGGATGCCACCACCGCCACGCTCGCCAACGCCTTCACGGTGATCGGCGCAATCTGGAGTGAAAATTTCGACGGCACCGTGAGTGGATGGACCTCCAATGCGACCACCGGCAGCAATAGTTGGAATCTTACCAGCACCCAGAACCACTCGCCTGTCACCTCGTATTTCGCGGCAGCCCCAGCATCGAAAACCACCGCCTACCTGACGTCTCCCGCCATTGCCATCGCTTCGAATGCGACCAACCTGCAATTCAAATTCTGGCATCTCTACAACATGCAGAACGCCTCTGATGCGGGCAGGCTGGAGTTTTCCGTCAACGGCGGAGCTTGGTTCAGCGCAGGGACGTCCGGAACCGCCTTCGCCAGCAACGGCTACAATGTGACTATCAATGCGACCGGAAAACCCGCGGATCGCAATGAGTTAGCGGGACAAGCCGCATGGTCCGGGAACAGTAACGGCTTCATCGAAACCATCGTCAATTTGACCAATACCGCCCAGTTCACCGGAAAATCGCTGCGAGCCCGCTGGTGCCTGTCCACCAACAATGGCACCGCAAGCCAAGGTTGGTATGTGGACAGCATCTCGCTGGTCGGCGGTGGCGACCTCTCCAACCAAGCCCCAGCAATCACCAGCGCGGCGACCAGTTCCA
>JBGSLX010000154.1:0-5662 GCA_041740475.1 Akkermansiaceae bacterium
GAGAATTGGCGGCGGATGGGGAAATTTTTTGAAATTTCAGCCTGCCCTTGACCGCCAAATCACCCAGATGACCAAAAGAAACGCCGATGCCAGAGTCGCGAGGATCGACGTGAGTCCCACCGCCATCAGCGCGTAAGCCGCGCAGGCAGAAATCGCCGCCATGGCCGCGAACGGCAGTTGCGAGGTGACGTGGTCCATCGTCGTGCACCCACTGGCGAGTGCACTGACGATCGTCGTATCCGAAAATGGACTGCAATGGTCGCCGAGTGTCGCCCCACCGAATACCGCGCCGATCACCATCGCGGCCAAACCTTGAATTTCCGCTGCTGGCATTCCAGCGGCGACCGCTGCTGCGACGCTGGCCGGCAGCGCCAGCGGCATCAACAGCCCCATCGTTCCCCAAGACGAACCGGTGGTGAATGCCATCGAGCTTCCCACCAAAAAAATCACCAGCGGCAACCAAGCGACTGGCGCGGAGTCCGCCAACAGCGCGGCAATCCGCTCCGTCGTTCCCAGCGCGACAAACATGCTGCCGAGAGTCCAAGCGAAAATCAGCACGACCAATGCTGGCAGTAACGAGCCCGCACCTTGGATCGCCGACTGCGCCGCATGATGCCGATGTTTCGCCGGAAAACACAGCATCGCCGTGATCCAGCCGACCACGCTGCCGAAAACCAAGGCGTATGGACCGGAATCACTGCTGAACGCGGTTTTCCAGCCTTCCATGGAAAACACGTCGATTCGCTCGACCGCAAGCAGCGGGACCCCCCCGAGAATGCCGACGACCAGCACGGCAAGCGGCACCAAAACCACCCACGGGCGCAGCGAATCCACCGACGTGGCCACGATTTCCTGCGGCGGCAGGCTTTTGAAACGCCGCATCGCACGCGGTTGATAGCCCAAGAAAATCGCCAGTGGCACCAGTAGCAGCGTCAGCAGGCAGTAGGCATTTGCCGGCACCGATAGGAAAAACATCGCATACGGCTCCACCTTGAAGGGCGCGTCCTTCAGCCCTTGCTCGATCAAGCTCAGTTGGGTGGCGATCCATGTGGAAATGAAAGCAACGCACGCGATTGGCGAACCCGTCGAGTCCACCACCCATGCCAGTCGCTCACGCGAAACGCCCGCTCGATCCACAAGCGGACGCGCGATCCGTCCGGTCAGCAAACTGCTCGCGAGGCCATCGAAAAAACACAGCAGCCCAATCGCACAAGTGCCGCCAAGAAGCCGCCGACCGCCATCGCGCCCATCTGACAGAATTTTGCGCAGCAAGGCCTCGAAGCCGCCGGATCGCTCAAGAATCCCCGCGAACGAGCCCAACACGAGCGTGAAAACCAGTGCACCGACACGCCACGGCCCTTGCATCGCCGGAAACAAATGCTCCGCAAACGTCAGCCGCAGCGCCTTGATCGGATCGCCGCCTGACAACAAAATCGCCGCTGCCGCCACCCCGCAGGCCAGTCCGAGCACCGCTTCTTTCGCCAAAACAATCACGCAAATCGCAATCAGCGCGGGCCACAAGGAACGCAGCAACGAGTCCCCACCAAATGCACTGAGCGCCAAAGTCACGGCGATCAACCCCACTGCTCCGATCCATCGAGCGTTTTTCATGCCCGCACCTTGTAGCGCGTGGCTGATCCCCTGCAACCCACATCCCGTTCGACACTGCCACCGCACACACCTAGTTTCGCTCTGTTCATGTCCGACTGCTGTTCCACTCCGCCCCCGGAAAAAAAGCCGGATCGTGCTGCTTTACGGCGTTCGCTAATGAAATTCACTCCCCCGCAGCCAGTCGCGACCAACCTGCCGTCTTGCTGTGCTGAGAAAAAACCAACCGAAGACTCTTGTTGTGGCAGCAGCAAAAAAGGCCGCCCGGATTTCTTGCTGTGGCTTTCGCTGACCGCTTTTGCCGCAGGTTTGGCGATTCATTTTCTGCTTCCCGGGGCTTCCCAACGACTGAGCGTTTACGGTCACGGCTGTTACGAACTGCTCATTCGGTCGTGGTGGGGCATCCTCATCGGAATCGTGGCGGTGGCGATCATCGGGCGTTTGCCTCGCGAACTCATTGCGGCAGTGCTCGGTCGTGGCGGCTCGATCTCCGGCTTGTTTCGCGCGGTCGGCGCAGGGGTATTTCTGGATCTGTGCAATCACGGCATCCTCATGGTCGGGATGAGCCTCTACAAACGCGGTGCCTCACTCGGTCAGACGCTGGCATTTCTGATCGCCAGTCCATGGAACTCGCTTTCGCTCACTCTCATTCTCGCCGCGCTGATCGGCTGGGGCTGGATGCTGCTATTTATCCTGCTTTCCATGATCGTGGCCCTGATCACCGGCTGGATCGCCGACCGCTTGGTCGCAGCAGGGAAAATTCCTGCCAATCCGAATGCCGTGACTCTTGCCAGCGATTACCGCGTCGGCCCAGCGATCAAGGAGGCCATGCGTTCATTGAAACCCGGAGCCGACAACTATCTGCGTCTCGTTCGCGAAGGTCTGGCGGGCTCGAAAATGGTCTTGCGCTGGATTTTCTTCGGCTTCGTGCTCACCGCTTTGATCCGAGCGCTGGTGCCAGACGCCGCATTTCAGCAATACTTCGGCCCCACCATCGCCGGTTTGTTTCTCACGCTTCTGGTCACCACCGTGATGGAAGTTTGCTCGGAAGGCTCATCGCCCATCGCCGCTGACCTGCTGACGCGAGCGAACGCTCCGGGCAACGCGTTTGTTTTCCTCATGGCAGGTGCCGCCACCGATTACACCGAAATCATGAGCCTGCGCGAAACCACCCGTTCATGGAAAGCCACGCTCGCTTTGCCTTTGATCACGACCCCTCAAGTGCTGCTCATCGGCTGGTTAATTCACCGTTTGGCTACCTGATTTCAGCCCGAAAAACGTGGCAACTCCCCCCTTTACAAGCCGGAATCGGCTCCCCATAGTCCCGCGCCCATGAACTTTGCCGTGATCGACTGGCTCTCTATTACCATCAACTTGCTGTTGGTGATTTTCTTCATCGTCTGCTTGTTGATGATTTTGATCATCATGATGCAGCGCCCGAAACAGGAAGGACTCGGCGCGGCTTTTGGCGGCGGCGTGACCGACCAAGTATTCGGTGCCCGCACGACCAATGTTCTGCAACGCGGCACGGTCTATCTCGGCTCTTTGTTTTTCCTGATCAGCCTCGCGCTCGCTTCGCTCATCGGCTACCAAAACAAAAAAACCAGCATCATCGCCCCGGAAAAGCCTGCTGGTGAGGCCAAAGCCGCCGAGCCCGCCGAAACTCCAGCGGACGCCCAGCCAAAATCCTTGCTCGAAGAGCTGCCTGCGTCAGAAACCACTCCAGCGCCGGAAAGCACGCCTGCCCCAGAGGCCGCCCCAGCCGTGGAAACCGCTCCCATTGAAATCACCCCGAGCGAAGCAACACCTCCGACCGAAGAGATCACACCTCCAGCCGAGGCCGCTCCAGCCGAAGAAGTCGCTCCAGCCGAAGAAATCGCTCCAGCCGAAGAAATCGCTCCAGCCGAAGAAATCGCTCCAGCCGAAGAAGTCGCTCCAGCCGAAGAAGTCGCTCCAACTCAAGAAACGGCACCCGCTGAAGAAGCCGCTCCAAGCAGCGAAAATCCGCCATTAGACAACACCGGCCAGCCATAACGCTTTGACCGGCATGACGCAGGCCGACCGAGAAAATTCTGATTTACCGGTCTGGGCGCGTCACCAAGCATTTCCCGTGGCCCCATCCGGTTGGGGCTGGGTGGACTCAAAAGGTCGCCGAAATCCCTGCAATTGCGCAGAGACATTGATCTCTGCGATTCGTGAAGACCGCGAAGGGCGCGTGGTCCTCGCTTGGTCGCCGAACCACGAGCACATGATCATGCCTGAGCAGGTCGAAGGTGCCACCGATGCTGTGATCGCAGCGCGCAAGCGCTCCGCCGCTGATGACATGGCAGATTCATCCGACAAACTACGCCGGTTCGGATTGTTGTTCGCGGGGCTGTCGCTCTACATGTTATACCAAGCGTGGACCCGGATGCCGGGCAATCCTGACACCGCTGAACACGTTTTTTTTGCGCTGCGCAGCGTGGCCAACTCGATGTCCGTGGGCATTGCATTGTTGGTGTTTTTAATCTTTGCCTTCATCCCTTGGTATCAGGCGCGGAAGCGCATCCGTGAGGTGCGCGATTGGCATGCGGAAAACGTGGTTTCGGTGGTTCCGTTGCTGCGTTTTGAAACATGGCTAGACGCGCAAAAATCTCCCATCACCTACGCATTGCTTGGCTTAATGGCAGTGGTCGGACTGGCGCAGTTGCTTCCGAGCCAATCCATCGAAGTCGCCGGTTTGGTGAAGCCAGCCTACCGCGACGGAGAATGGTGGCGATTGCTCACCGCGCCCTTATTGCACGGAAACTTGATCCACTTTTTAATGAATGCCTCCGCCTTGTTGTATCTAGGCAAGCGTGTCGAAGTCTTCGCTCGATGGCCGCATGTGCCGCTGGTCTTTCTTTTTTCCGCCTGCGCGGGCGGCGAGCTTTCCGCACGATGGATCGCAATTTCATCGGTAGGTGCGTCGGGTGGCTTGATGGGCTTGCTGGGCTTTTTGTTGGTTTTCGAGTCGCTGCATGCGCGGCTTGTCCCACGCTCCGCGAGACGCCGATTGCTGGCGGGCGTGATTCTAACCGCAGTGATCGGATTCGTCGGCTACCGCTTCATCGACAATGCCGCACACGCTGGCGGCCTGATCGCTGGAATGCTCTATGCGGTCATTGTTTTTCCGAAATCCGCGTCGCCATTTCGCCCGAAAAGCACCATCAGCGATCTCGTCGCCGGGAGCGCTGCTATGGTGGTTTTGGCGGGGTCCGCTCTGTTCGCCGTATTGCTTCTGGCGAAAATCTGAGTCGCCGATAGCAAGAAATGCTCAGCGCAAAAGAGCTGACGAGTAGCTCAAAGGCCGAGAATAGAAGGATGTTTGAGCTGCAACCCATGCACGACATTCTATGAAAAAATCCACAGTCATCCTCGGTGCCTTAGGCATCTTGAGCTCGTTCGCCAGCGCTGGCACAGTCGCCCTTGAAAACACGCCGGTCGCATCCGCCGATGGCTTCGCCCAAGCGCGCCGCCCGATTAGCAACCCGACTTTGTTCGACCTCGCACTGCCAGGCAGCAACATCCATCCGCTCTTCATCTACCACAACCTGCCCAGCAACGTGAGTTCCACGCTCGGCCCTCTTCCGGTCGGCGGCGACGTGCAAGTCTATGCGCTGCAATTTGAAATCGCCGTCAACGAGCGCCTCTCCATCGTCGCCACCAAGGACGGCTACGTGGACTTCAATCCAGACGCCACACTCGCGGACGAATCCGGCTTCGCCAACCTTGGACTGGGTGCGAAATATGCCTTTGTGCTCGCTCCCGTTTCGCGCACCGCACTGAGCGGCACCATGACCTTCGAGCTGCCCACTGGTAACAGCGATGTGCTGCAAGGCGAGGGTGACGGTGCGGTGAACCTCATTCTCAACGGCCTCAAACTGGTGGATGACTGGCAATTCGCCGGTTCCGCAGGATTTCAAATCCCGTTCTCAAGCGAGCAATCCACCCTCTCATTCCTCAGCGCTCACGCCAGTTATGAAATTTGCAGTTGGTTCATCCCGCTGGTGGAAATGAACTGGTTCCATGTCAT
>JBGSLX010000155.1:0-6244 GCA_041740475.1 Akkermansiaceae bacterium
CAGGTGAAGAATGCGCCATGGAGCATCGGCGCAGGTATCCCCTCATCTTCAATCCCAAGGCACGCGGTCAGAAAGGCGAGCGCACTTTGCGTTTCCTGATGAAACACGCGGAACGCTTCGCGATGTATGCCACCAAGCACGCGGGCGAGGCACGAGATCTCGCCGCCACATTTGCCGCGCGCGGCGAGCCTGTGGTGGTGGCTGCCGGTGGCGATGGCACGCTCAACGAAGTGGTCAGCGGCCTAGCAGGCACCGACAGCGTGCTCGGCGTGATCCCAGCGGGGACCATGAATGTGTTTGCCCGCGAAATGCGCATCCCGTTCGATTCATTGGACCGCGCTCTGGCGGTGATCGACCACGGGTTCATCCGTGAAATTGATTTGTTCGAGGCGAACGGCTCGCCATTTCTGCAAATGGCGGGTGTCGGGTTCGATGCTCGGGTGATCGAGGAAACGACTTGGGAGTCGAAAAAAATGCTCGGACCACTGGCCTATCTGATGGCTGCGGTGAAAGTCTTGGGCGAGAAACCACCAGAAATGGAAGTGATATTCGCCGATGGTCGGCGCGAGCAAGGTGTGGCGGTGCTCGCTGGTAATGGCTCACTCTATGGCGGGCAATTCCGCTTTTTTCCCAACGCGGACAATCACGACTCCAAGCTGGATGTCCTGATTTACAAGGAGGCTGGCTACAAGCTGGTGCTCGATTCGCTGCGCGGTTTGGCGCTCGGTGGCATCGATTTGATGGAATCCACCACCTATGTGCAGACGGAGGCATTTACCGTCCACGCGGATCGCGAGGTGCCGGTGGAGGTAGATGGCGAGTGGGCTGGACGCTTCTCCAAAGTGCATTTCAAGGAAACCGCCACGCGCCTGAGAGTGCTCGCACCGGATGGTCCGCTGGCGGAAAATTTCGTGGAAGCGCTCATGTCATTGCTGCAACCGCCGCGCCGACAGCCTGAAGTTCAAAACGCCCACAGCGCGTGAAGGCTGCCAAACGCATCACGATCCGGCGCTGGGTTCGGCGCTTGTGGATCGCACTGCTGTCGCTGATTTTGGTGTTTGTGGTGCTTGTTGCTTACGCGAATTTCAGTGCCGTCTGGGCCGCGCGCGGAAGGATTTTTTCCGATGTGAGCCAGATCCCAGCCACCAAGGTTGGTTTGCTACTCGGCACCTCGGATCGCATCGGCGGGCGGGAAAATCTCTACTTTCGTTACCGCATCGATGCGGCGGTGGAGGTGTGGAATTCGGGGAAAATCGAAACGTTGATCGTTTCCGGCGACAATCGCTCGCGTTACTACAACGAGCCGAAAAAAATGCGCGAAGCACTCATTAGCCGTGGCATACCAGCGGACCGCATCGTGAGTGACTACGCGGGCCTGCGCACTCTTGATTCGGTGGTCCGCGCCAAAGAAATCTTCGGCGCAGACACCGTGCTATTGATCAGCCAGCGCTTCCACAACGAGCGCGCCATCTACATCGCCAAGGCGCATGGGATCAACGCTTATGGATATGCCGCCCAAGATGTGGAAACCAGTGCCGGCATCAAAACCCGACTCCGCGAGGTGGGTGCGCGGGTGAAAATGTGGCTCGATGTGCAATTTCTAAAAACCCGCCCGAGATACCTTGGAGATGTGGAATCGTTGCCGGAATGAGTGGCGGAGATACATCATGGGCCGCCAGAAGTTGGCCAAAGGTCAACATGCAACGTAGCCTACGGAAAGGGCGCAGTGCGCACGTTCCGTAGGGTCCGCACGCGGAACAGAATCGCACGCTGTATGCGTGCTTTAATGAGTTGTAGATGAGGCACGCCTTCAGCGTGCAATGTACTTTGGGTTGCTCACAGACACAGGGTCGCCGCTTCGCGACGGCCCTGTGCTACGGTGGACATTCACCGTTGGCGAATCTGAGGCTCGGGGATCGCGAATAGCAAATAAGCGTTGGCCATATACATATATTCTTACATTAAATCCGACTCGAAATGCGGATTCTAATACCATGAAACATTTATCATTCTTTGAATCCTGATTCGATCAATCGTGGGATTGAAACGTTTCTTACATAAGAACTCTTGGGATTCAATTTCACATAGTCCTGATGGTAGCCTTCGGCCGGATAGAATATTTCGAAGGCAGTGACTTGAGTGGCGATTTTTTTGCCGAGCTTCTTCTCCAATGCGCTTTTTGAGCCATCGATCAGCGCTTTTTCTTCTGCGGTGCGATAGAATAGAGCGGAGCGGTATTGCTTGCCGAAGTCAGGCGCGACACCTCGTCCATCGGTGGGGTCATGGGTTTTCCAAAAGACATCGAGAAGTTTTGAGTAGTTTGTTTGATCGGCATCGTAGGTGATTTCGATGGCTTCTGCGTGACCCGTTTTGCCAGCGGAGACGTCTTTGTAATTCGGATTCTTTTCTTTGCCACCCGTGTAGCCTGAGACGACATCCGTCACTCCGGGCACGCGCTCAAAGATCGCCTCCACACACCAGAAGCATCCAGCGGCAAAGGTCGCTTTGCGCAGATCTTCGGCTTGAAGAGATATGGGTAATAGTAGGCCGGTGATGAGTGTGAGAATCGGTAGTTTCACTTGTCGGATGTTTTCTTGGTGAAGGTTTTGGCGAGTTCAGGAAATCCGGCTTCCACGAGTTTTTCCGCCGGGATGAATTTCAAGGAAGCGGAGTTGATACAATATCGGAGACCGGTGGGAGCTGGGCCGTCATCGAAGACGTGGCCGAGATGAGAATTTGCCTTAGCAGAGCGCACTTCATCACGAGTCATGCCAGCGGATGTGTCTTTCTCGCTTTTGAGAGCGGTAGGAGAAATCGGCTTGGTAAAGCTCGGCCAGCCAGTGCCGGAGTCGAACTTATCCAATGAGCTGAATAGCGGTTCTCCGCTGATGATGCACACATAAATGCCGGGCGCATGATTGTTATAATATTCATTCCGAAATGGCGGCTCGGTGCCGTCTTCCTGAGTGACTTTATATTGCATCGGGGTGAGTCTTTTCTTGAGTTCCATTTGAGCAGGTGTGTCCCCGCCTTGTGCGTAGTTCAGGGCAAACGAGCCGATGGCGATCGCGAGCAGCGGGATGGTATAATATGGTTTCATTGTTGTATGATTTAAGTGCTGATTTTTAGGATTTGACGCAGAGTTTAAGCTCGAAACGTCAAAAAACTACTGGGTGAGTTGTTTTTTCTGAGAAGGCGTTAGGTGATTCATTGCTAAGGAAGGATTTGTGCGGGCAAAGGCATTCAGCTTGGTCGCCTGCTCTGGGGTGAGATTGAGCTTCTGATAAACGGTTCCCTGAAGTTGCTTTTTTTGATCTGAAGTGGGAGCAGCGCGGTAGTCCGAGGTGAGTTTTTTGGCTCCGGGAAGGAGGGATGGATCGTCCAAATAGACCCCAGTTCCAACGCCAGCGAGCTTGGCTTGTTGATAAATTTTCGAAGGCGAGGTTTTTGTCGGATCGTAGTCCACCAGTGTGACTTCTCGTCCGTCATGAAAACCAGCCTCGGTGCAGGTGACGCCATCAATGGCTCCGATTTTCATTTCTCCGGTCCAAAAACAGTACTGGGAAATGGCAAGTCGTTCGGTTTTTGGGGCGGTGGTGATGTTGGTCCTAGCGGACTTTTCCAAAACTGCATTCATGCGTTGATGCAGTTCCTCAGAAGTCCAGACACGGTCTTTGCGAGGTATGAGATCATTGCCATCAGCGTCAAGGAAGCGCACGACTTGATAATTCCAAGAGGGTTCATGGTATAAATTGAGGATTTCGAGATCTTTTCCGCCTTTGTTGTTATGGATCAGCAACGGGATGAAATTTTCCTCGATGGACTTCACGACGGATGGGTCGGAAAGGACATCCTTGCCAAATTGTTTGCAGCCAGCGCAGCCGGGGACTTCCTGAAAAAGTAGAAAGATGGGTTTGCCAGATTTCTTGGATTGGGCGAGAGCGGAAGGGTGATCGCGGAGCCAAGATACCGCGCCGACTTCGATGGGGTTCTTGTGTTTCGCATCGTCAGCTTGGCAAGAAGCGAGGGCCAGTGCGGAGAGAAGTAGTATATTTTTCACGGTGGATGTGAGGTTTTGAGATCTTGTCTCTTTCACACAAGTAGGTCGTTCGAGATTCGGAAACGTGAACAACTCATTTACTGAAAATGGCATTTGTAGCGAATTGCTCGCGGATTGGGTGAGGGGATGTCCAATGTCCTCGCCGAGCTGGGGCTCAGCGTTCCCAGGTATGGCTCCGCATATCCTGCCACAAACATTGCGCAGTGATGCGGAGTCGGCGCGGAGCATGCCATGCGTGCCGATGCGACTTTCCCTGTGCGAACATGGCCAGACCGAAACAACCGAATCTCGACTCCGTCACCACGATCAACGACGACGGATCGAGATATTTCCTGCATCCATCTGACGTGCATGGAGTCTGGAATTCATGGCGGCGTGTGGTGGGGTTGCTGCTGATAACGATCTATGTCCTCCTGCCGTGGATCCAAATCAACGGTGCTCCGGCGGTGTTTCTGGACGTGGAAAACCGGATGTTTCATTTGTTCGGGCTGACATTGGTTCCGCAGGACTTGTGGGTGATGTTTTTCGCGGTAAGCGGGCTGGGGTTTAGTTTGTTTTTCATCACCTCGCTCTTGGGTCGGATCTGGTGTGGCTGGGCCTGTCCTTACACGGTTTTTCTCGATCACATCTACCGCCGGATCGAGCGCTGGATCGAGGGCGACGCACCCAAGCGTCGTGCGCTTGAAGCCGCGCCGTGGACCATTGGCAAAATCGCCAAGCGAGTGTTGAAACACCTGATATTCCTGATCATCGCGGCGTTGATTGCACATGTGTTTTTATCTTATTTTGTCTCGTTGAAGCGGCTCTATGGATTCATGCAAGGTGGACCACTTGAGCATGCGACTGCGTTCGGGATCGTCACTTTTCTCACGCTGGTGCTGTGGTTTTGCTTCGGCTATTTTCGCGAGCAGTTTTGCATCATCATGTGCCCGTATGGTCGGCTGCAGAGTGCGCTCACGGATGATGACACCGTGAATGTCGGCTACGATTTTGGGCGTGGTGAACCGCGCGGCGCGAAAGGCAAAGCAGAGGGCGATTGCATCGACTGCCGCCGCTGTGTGCAGGTCTGTCCCACGGGCATCGATATTCGCAACGGCCTGCAACTGGAGTGCATCGGCTGCACGGCCTGCATTGATGCTTGTGATGACGTGATGACCAAAATTCAGCGACCGAAAGGCCTGATTCGTTACGATTCCCAGAATGGCTTCGCTGAAAAAAAGCGGCGTTTTCTGCGTCCCCGCATTTATGCTTATTCGTTGCTCGCATTGCTCGGACTAGGCGCGTTGACCTTGGTGGCTTCCAAAAAAGCGCGTCCATTCAATGCCACCGTCTCGCGCGTGGGTGGCACGGGTTTCTACAGCGACGCCTCATCGGTGCGGAATATTTACAAGGTGCGGGTGATGAACAAACGCAACCAGACCGCCACGGTCACCATCAAGCTCGGCAAGGAAACGCCCGCAGGTTACCAGCTCAGTGGAGCCGAACAAACCTTCACCGTGAATGCCCTCGATGAAATGTCGCGCACTTGTGTCGTGATCGCGCCAGCCGCAGCCTACACCGGACCATCGGATGTGGAACTGATGATCCATGCCGATCCGGGCGATGTGACTTTGGAAAAAAACGTTCGTTTTCTAGGCCCCAATCCTGAATCACTCAAAACCACCAATCCCTGAACGATCTATGAAATTGCTAACTGATTATTTGTCCCGCCATCCGTGGATTTATGTCGTCATGGCCTTCGCGCTACTCATCGGTGCATGGACCACGCTCATTTCCATCGCCGCGAAGCACAGCCCACAAGTGATCGAAGTTTCGAAATGACGACTGCCGCAGCACTGGTCGCCGGACTTGCTACGAGCTTGCACTGCGCGGGCATGTGCGGGCCGATTGCGTGCGGTCTCGGAACCTTGGCAAAGTCTGAGGGCGAGCGACTTACGGCGGCCACACTGTATCATGGCACACGGTTGCTTTCCTACGGCTTGATCGGTGCGGCATGCGGTGCGCTGGGCCGCCAACCGCTCAAGTGGTTTTTCGATTCCCCGGCAGTTCTACTTCCTTGGGTGATGGTGTTGGTGCTGCTAGCGATGGCATTTGGCCTCGATAAAAAAGTGCCCCGGCCTGCGATCTTCAAGCGGCTGACCGCCCGGGCGCGTTTCAAAGCGGGTAAACTTTCGGCATACGGCA
>JBGSLX010000156.1:0-5678 GCA_041740475.1 Akkermansiaceae bacterium
AGTGGTCAATTTTTCCTCTGGTTGGGGAAGATCCACTTCTCCGGAAGTCGCTCCATATTGCGCTACCAAGTGGGGAATCGAGGGACTCACTGCGGCGCTTGCTCAGGAATTGCCTCCGGGACTGGCGGCAGTCGCGCTGAATCCGGGCGTGATCGACACCCGCATGCTGCGCTCGTGTTTTGGTGACGATGCGAGTTTCTATCTCCCTCCTCAGGAGTGGGCTCGCAGCGCGGTGCCATTTTTGGTGGCGCTCGACGCCCGCTCAAACGGTCGCTCGCTCACCGTTCCGGGTCAATAGGCTGGCTGCGCCTTGTTTCAAAACGGCTCGTCGTCGCTCCACACATTTTCCTCGCCGACGTTCCACTCCTCCATCATCTGCGCCGGACAATCGTCGAGAAAGGAAGACGGACGGCAAATCACATCTCCGCTGTAGGATTTCGGATTCATCATCGGGTAGGACAAGTAAAGTTCATCCTTGGCGCGGGTCAGCGCGACGTAAAACAAGCGTCTTTCTTCTTCCAACAGGTCTTGGTCGTCGGCCTCCAGAATGCGCCCGTTGGGAAATTGTCCTTCGACGAGCCAAATCAGGAAAACCACTTTCCATTCGAGGCCTTTCGCTTGGTGGATCGAAGATAGCGTGACTTTTTCGTCATCTGGCTCACTGCGGTCACCGGTAGGCTGGCCGTCGGTGGAACTCATCAGCGAGAGTTGTTCGAGAAATTCGAGGATGTCGCTGAAATTTCCGCCGTATTGCGAGAGTTGCTCGATGTCCGCGCGGCGGCTCTCGGCATTCTCAAAACTGGCGGTGAGGTAGTCATCATAAACTCCCTCCAAGATGCTAAAGATCATCGCCGATGGCGTGGCGAATTCACCGCCAGGAGTGAGTTCATCCAGCGTGTAACACATTTGTTCCCAGTGCTTGGCGGACTTTTTCGGCAGCGAGAACGAAAGCAGAATGTCAGACCATTTGGGCGGCGGTGAATCATTTCCTGACATGCCGGTTGCCAGCCACTGGTTCCACAGCTTATTGGCCGCGATCGGACCACAACCGGGCATTAGGCTGACCATGCGCAGGAAGCTGATTTCGTCGCGGCGATTGACGACAAAGCGCATGAAAGCGGCAACGTCTTTGATGTGCGCCTGTTCAAAAAAACGCAGGCCGCTGGTGATCGAAAATGGAATGCCGCGCACGGTGAGCTCCATTTGGATTTCCAAACTTTGAAAATGCGCTCGGTAGAGCACCGCCATTTCCTCAAGGGCGATTCCTTCTTCGCGCAGCTCCAGCATGCGTTGTGCGACGAAGGCCGCCTGCGACGATGGATCGGACAAGGCGACCAGCGCAGGCCGAGTGCCAAGCGTGGGCCGCGATGCTTGAAGATCTTTTTCGAAACGCCCGGTGTTCGAGCGAATCGCGGCGTTCGAAAGATCGAGAATTTCCGGAACGCTGCGGTAGTTCGTCTCAATCGTGAAGACTTTGGCACCCGCATAACGCTTCGGAAAACCCAGTATTAGAGCCATGTCCGCGCCGCGCCATGAATAGATCGACTGCGCATCATCGCCCACGGCCATCAGGCTGTTTTCCTTGCCCGCAAGCAGGTCGATCATGCGGCCCTGCACGGAGTTAGTGTCTTGATATTCATCCACCAAAATGTGCTTAAAGCGTTTCTGATACAGCTCCAGCACATCAGGAAACTGATCGAAAAGGCGGACCGTGACGCCGAGTAGGTCGTCGAAATCCATCGAATTCGTCTCAAGCTTTTTGGCGATGTAGCACTGATGGACTTCTTCGATTTGCTCGATCCACTCGTAAAAACGGTCGTATTGAGCGGCGATCACTTCGTTGAGTGGAGTCCCGGTGTTTTCCACCAAACTGAAGATCGAGGCCAGCACGTCGGGTTTCGGGAACCGACGCTGCTTGGTGTCAATCTCGCAAGACGCGATGGCCGCCGATAGAATCGACTTCTGGTCGTCGCGATCCAAAATCGAGAATGAGCGAGTGTAGCCAAGATCTTCGGCATGGCGGCGTAGGATGCGCGAGCCAATCGAGTGGAAAGTGCCCGCCCACAACGCGGAAGTGTCATGCGGGACCAGCTCGCGCACTCGCTCCGTCATTTCGCGGGCCGCTTTGTTGGTAAACGTCAGCAATAGAACTTCCCGAGCATTGATGCCGTGATCGAGCAGCCAAGCGACTCGATAGGTCAACGTGCGGGTTTTTCCCGAACCTGCACCGGCGATTACCAGAGCGTGGCCAGCGGACGAGGTAACTGCCTCATACTGCTCTTCATTCAGCGCCGCCTTGTAATCAATGCCGGAACTGGGTTCGTGTGCTGAGCGATGAAGAGTGTATTGACGAGCCATGCGCGAATCTGAGTCTGGCACTTCTCGCCAATGGATCAACCTCTGCGGCGGAACAATCCTTATCTATCAGCAATCCGACAGGATGCGAATGGTTCCGCCACAGCGCAGAGCGAAAGATCAGACCGTGCCAAAAATCGTCTTGCCGGTAGAAAGCAAGTCTTCACAAGCGACTTTCATGCGCTCAGAGAGACCAATCTCGCCTTTTTTCAGATAAGAGCGTGGGTCGTAGTTCTTCTTGTCGCCGACTTCGCCATCGATCTTGAGCACACCTTCGATGTTTTGGCAGATGTGAGTCACGATTGGGCGGGTGAATGCGTATTGGGTGTCGGTATCGATGTTCATCTTGACCACGCCGTAATCGAGAGTTTCGCGGATTTGAGCGAGTTCTGAGCCGGAGCCGCCATGGAAAACGAGATCCATCTCAGCCGTGGCACCGTGTTTGTCCATGACCGCCTTTTGACCATCGCGCAAAATGGTGGGCTTGAGTTTCACTGCGCCGGGTTTGTAGGCACCGTGGACGTTGCCGAAGGTCGCGGCGAAAAGGAAGCGTCCCAGCGGTTGTAGGGCTTCATAGACAGCGACCATGTCTTCGGGGGTGGTGTAGAGTTTTTCGGCAGGTACTCCTGACGTGTCGTGACCATCTTCTTCACCACCGACGACGCCGGCTTCGACTTCGAGAATGATGCCAAGCTCGGCGCACTCTTTGAGCAATGCGGTGGAAAGCGCAAGGTTCTCCTCAAGTGGTAGCTCGGAAGCGTCCAGCATGTGACTCTGGAACAGCGGTCCTTTGCCTTCAGCGATGCGTTTTTTGGATGCTTCGAGCAGCGGACGGAGGAAGGGTTCGACTTTTTTCGGCTGGCAGTGATCGGTGTGCAGAGCAATCAGGACATCGTATTTTTCCGCGAGCAGATGCGCGGCTTCAGCGAGAACGATGGCACCGTAGGCAGCGTCTTTGATGGCGGTGCCAGAGGCGAATTCTCCACCACCGGTAGAGACTTGGATGATTCCGTCGGACTTCGCCTCACCAAATGCACGAAGTGCACCGTTGATGGTGGTGATGGAGGTGACGTTGATGGCCGGATAGGCATAACCACCCTTTTGGGCGGCATCTAACATGGCACAGTATTGCGCGGGAGTTGCGATTGGCATGGCAAGCACGGAATACCCGCCCAAGTGTGATCCGACAAGACGTAATCAGCGAAAAAAATCCTTGTTTTACGTTGTATAGCCTTTGACTTGCAAATCGCAATCAGGCCGCCATCTTCGCGCCGATGACGAGCGATTCCGAGCCCATTATTTGCAAGCCCACACCCTGGTTTACCTTCAGGGCACTTGTGATATTGGCGATGTTTGGCGGCTTCTCGGTGTGGTTTTACATGGACGCTCACAGCGGTTACCGAAAGAAAAACCTCGTTTATTACCTCCACGAGACCTTCCAACAGGCGAGCGGCGAATTTTCGCGCATGAACAACGAAGGGAATCTAACTCCTGAATCATGGAAAACGCATGCCGCGCAACAGAACGTACGTTTTCCCGAAGCCACTTCCGTCTTGCCAGCCGATCTCAAGTTGCCAATGGCGTGGCCGGAGATTCTTCAAGACTACGAGCGCGTAAAGCCGCTCCAGTGGAAAAACCTCTGGATCGAGTATTCTGGCGAGAAGGGCTATCCTGCGAGTCCAAGTGAGCAACCTTACAGCGAAAAGAAAATCCGTGAACAGTGGATTGGTGTGGGAGTTTGCGTAGCAATCACACTGGTCGTTCTGTTTATTCTACTGCGCACGCTCAGCCGCTCAATCCGCGCGGACAATGATGGCATCACCACTCATCAGGGACGCCGCATTTCCTACTCGGAATTGAAGAGTCTGGATCTCCGCAAGTGGGAGACCAAAGGCCTCGCGTATGTGAGCTACGACGGTCCGTCTGGTAAAGGGCGCTTCCGCATGGATGGTCTGACATACGGTGGTTTCAAAAAAGAAAACGGCGAACCCGCTGAGCGTCTGATTCAATTGATCCGCTCACGTTTCAGCGGTGAAATTCTGGAGTACGCCCCGCTCTTGGATGCTCCAAACAGTGAAGTATCCGGCGCTTCGTGATTCAGATTCCTCTCACTTACCGCTTTTCCACATTTGTTTATTTTTCGGTGTTGCAAAGTCTCCCCCGCACCCGCTAATCACCTCCAACGCCAACCACCAACCACTGCAAATCATGTCAGACAAAAGCATCGAAGACCGCGTAAAAGACATCATCGTTGACCAATTGGGAGTCAACGCCGACCAAGTCACTACGGAAGCTAGATTCGTCGAAGATCTCGGAGCCGACTCACTCGACACTGTCGAATTGGTCATGGCTTTCGAAGAAGAATTCGACATCGAAGTCCCCGATGAAGATGCTGAAAAACTTCAAGCAGTCGGCGACGTGATTAGTTACATCACCAGCCAACAAGGCTGATTCTCGGGTGGTAAGTGTTTTTTGCAGAGAGCGGGCTCCATGAGGGAGTCCGCTTTTTTTGTGTCTTAATTCGATTGATAAGCAGTCTGTCAAAACACCGGACACAACGAACGGCTTAGAAAATCAAAGGCTTTTTGATTAAATGCGGCTCATCCAGAATTCATGATTGGAGGAATCCTCACAAAAAAGGTCCCGCCGCAGTGCCTTCAGCTCCCGGATCGGTGGTTGATCACTTCAAACATGCTAAATAACTCCACCATTCATACTCGATTCTCGCAGGGTCTGTTGCTTCTATCAACCAACTCCTTGCCTCAAGTCTCTAACACTCCATAGCGACCCCTCCGCCCCTGATGCATTTCCCCGCATTTTTCGCGCTCCGCTCTTTCGCTTAGGCCCGAAGCGTTCTCGGCATTGTTCGAAGAAGCCATCGACGAACTCTCGACTCCCAATCACGGCGCCATCGCTAAAATAGCGCACTTTCAACCGCAGCATCTTGCTCAACGCCACGTTTTTCCCAGCCGCGAGTCGTTCGACCTCAGAAATCACTCGTTGAGATTTAATGCCTTTTTTCATCACTTTCGACATTCGCTCGCCCTGTTCGTTAATCACTTCCTGAGTTTTCTCCTCACCTTCTGCGAACAACAGCATGCGGTATTCTTTGGAAATTTTCCCCGCCCAGTGCCGCCCATCCGCTTCCCAGCCTTTGTCCGCCATGATCGCTCGCACCAGTCCCGCTTTGGCTTTGGCCCCGCTTTTTCCGGTGGCTCCCATCGCCTCGCCATAACTGCTCCACCGATACTCCGCCGGATCCGTCACCATGCCCGCTCTAACAGGATTCAGGTCGATGTAGGCGGCAATCGTTTTCGAGGCGA
>JBGSLX010000157.1:0-12847 GCA_041740475.1 Akkermansiaceae bacterium
TCTGACCGCGCTCACACTCTGCGCCTACTGGCGGATTCTGCGGCGGGTGCAGACGCCTTTGTGCGCCCCGGTCACATTTTTCCCCTTCGTGGCGTGCCAGACGGTGTCTTGCGCCGGGCGGGTCATACCGAGGCCGCGCTCGACCTCACTCGCCTCGCTGGGCTACCAGAAGCTGCGGTGATTTGTGAAATCATCAATGACGACGGCACCATGGCGCGTGTCGGCGATCTTGCGGCTTATCAACAACGCCACGGCCTCAAGGCCTGCACCATCTCTCAGCTCATCGAATATCGCCGCCGCCGCGAGAAGCTCGTGATGCGCGAGGAAACCATCAAAATGCCCACCGACTTTGGCGAGTTTGACTGCCATTTGTATCGTGTGGCCACGGACGCCAGCCATCACCTTGCGCTGAGCTGCGGCGTGATTGACCCGGAACAACCCACGCTCGTCCGCGTGCATTCCGAGTGCCTCACTGGCGACGTGTTTCACTCACAACGCTGCGATTGCGGTGGCCAACTGAATGCCGCGCTCGAACACATTTCTCGCGAAGGCGGGGTGCTGCTCTATCTCCGCCAAGAGGGTCGCGGGATTGGACTCTCCGCGAAAATCCACGCCTACAAACTCCAAGAGCAGGGATTCGATACCATCGAGGCCAACGAAAAACTCGGCTTTGCTTCTGACCTGCGCGACTACGGAATGGGCGCTCAAATTCTTCACGATCTGGGCGTGCGCCGCATCCGCCTGCTCACGAACAACCCGAAAAAAGTCATCGGTCTTGGGGGTTACGGGCTCGAAATCGTTGAGCAGCTTCCCATTTCTTTGCCTGCGAATCCGCACAACGAAAAGTATCTGGAAACCAAGCGAATCCGCATGGGCCACACGATCTGACTCCAAATGAGGAGTCAGTTTTTACTGTCAGTGACCTGCGCCTTGTTGCTCCTGAATGTATTCCTGTTTGAGTCCCAAGGCCTCCGGTGCGTGGAGGACTAGCATTTTCATGCGGGCATCTGCGGGTATCTTCGAGCGAGTGGCTTTGGAGATGAAAATCATTAGAAAGATAGCCGTCGGCACGGTCCAAATCGCCGGCTGCTCGGCCAAAATGCGCAGCAGCGGATGCTCCCGCCAAAACAGCGTCAGCACATCTGGAGCCCATGAGGTTCCGGTCTTGATCGCTGCGGCTTGACCGGTTTTTGCGATGACATCGCTCACGCTGGTGAGGGTCACACAGACCAGCGCAAGAATGCCGCCACCCAGCATTCCAGAGGCCGCGCCGATCATCGTCATGCCACGCCACCAAGCACTCATGAACAGCAGCGGAAAGTAACTCGCCGCCGCGATGGCAAAGGCTTGTCCCACCATGAAATTGATTTCTAACAACTCGACTTGAGTGCCCAACAAGGTGGCCAGCCCACCCACCACCACGGCCGCAATTTTAAACATGCGCATGCGTTCTTCGGGCGTCGCGCTGGGTTTTAACATGCGGCCATAGATGTCGTGAGCGACAGCGCCTGTCATCGAAACGAGCAGTCCGCTGAAAGTGCTCATGAAAGCGGCGAACGCCCCAGCGCAAGTGATCCCGCTGAGAATCGAGCCGACGATGCTGCCTTTCCCGAGTAAAGTTGGCAGTTCTAACACCACCTTATCCGGGCCTTTGGACCCTGCGGCGTTGTAAAGATCTGGCATGAAATTTCGCCCGAGAACTCCAAAGACTGGCGGGAAAACATAAAACACCCCGATGAGAATCATCACCCACATCGTCGTTTTCTTCGCGGCCATGCCATCTGGATTGGTGTAGAACCGCACCAAAATGTGGGGCAAGCCCGCCGTGCCGCAGACCAGCGCAATGATCAACGAGTAGGTGTATAGCAGCGAAAGCGGGCGAGTTTCCTCTTGGGAAAGGCCAGCAGCCTTGGCGGCCTTGGTGGTGAGTGGGCCGAAAGGAGCGATCCACACCTCGTCTGCAGGAGCTTTTTCCGGCAATGGCAAGCGTGCGGTGGGTGGGCTGCCGATTTCCCCGCTCTGGACGATGGCCGCAGGTTCTCCAGCGGCCTGGTTGAGTGACAAGTTTTTGCCGTAACTTCCAAATACCGATAGCAATACAAAGATCGGCACGGAAATCGCGAACATCTTGATCCAGTATTGGACCGCCTGCACCAGCGTGATGCCTTTCATGCCGCCCAGCGCGACGTTGAGCGTGATCACAGCACCCACCACCACCACGCCCACCCAGTAGGGAAGTCCGGGCAAAATATATGATAGTGTGGTGCCCGCTCCTTTCATCTGCGGCATGGTGTAGAAGAAGCCAATTATTAGCACAAAACACACCGCTATGCGGCGAAAAGTCGGCGAATCAAAACGGCCTTCGGCAAAATCCGGTATCGTATAAGCACCGAAGCGGCGCAGCGGACCCGCGATGAACAACAGCAGAAACAAATAGCCGCAGGCGTAACAAACTGGGTACCACAACGCATCATAGCCCATCGACATGACCATGCCGGCGATACCCATGAAACTCGCGGCGCTCAGATATTCACCAGAGATCGCCGAGGCATTCCAGCCGACCGATACCGAGCGACCGGCCACAAAGAAATCAGAAGCGGACTTGGAAGTTTTAGCCGAGCGGAAGCCCATCCAAACGGTGACCACCACCGTGATGAAGGACAGCGCAAGAATCCATGGGTTGACTTGTGAGAAGTCCATAATCGGTAAAAGTGAGCGCGATTGCTTCAGGGTTGGTTCTCGTTTTGTTCCGAGGCGAGGCGCACTTCAGCATTTTCCAGCGCGATCGAGCGTGTGATGAAGCATTTGGCGATGATCCAAACATACGGAAAAACCAGCACGCCCAGCAGCAGCCAGCTCAATGTGAACCCTGCGACACGCCGTGCCATCAATTCAGGCGCGAAGTAGTTGAGAAGTGGCAGTCCTAACAAAACGAGCAAAAAGGCGGCGGCGCAGGAAATGGATAGGCGCAGTTGGCGTTTCATCAATCCGCTCAGAAATTCCTCGCTGTGGATGAAATCGGTCTCGTGATGATGATTCTCAGGCATGGGTTTGTTCACAATGGATTGGTTATTACTGATAAACCACACGGCCTGGGCGGTTAGGCGTCAAGCCCCATGTCGTTCAGTCGCAAGTTCGGGGTTTCAAAGCGTTGCCTGTTCGATATGCTGCCAACATGACACTTCTCACGCGCTTTCTGGATTCGTCCTCGGTCTCATTGAAAATATGCGGGGTCACTCTGCGCGAGGATGCTGAACGACTTGTCGAGTATGGGGTGGATGCTTTGGGCGTGAATTTCTGGCCGCATTCCAAACGCTACATCGCTCCACAAGATGCGATGTGGCTCAGCACTCTAGCAGGTCAGATCCTGCGCGTGGGCGTGTTTGTGAACCAAGATTCTGAGCTGCCACTGCGCCTAGTCGCTGAAGGCTTGCTCGATGTCGTTCAGCTCCATGGCGACGAGACACCTGAGGACACCATCATTTATCGAAATCAAAACGTTCCGTTGATCAAAGCCATCGGTGTGCGAACTCACGCGGATCTTCAAAAGGCATGTAATTATGACGTCGATGCCATATTACTCGATACGCACGCGCCCGGCGTTTACGGCGGAACAGGTGAGGCTTTTGACTGGAACGCAGCTCGTGATTTCAAGGCCGTGCATCCTACCATGCCATTGATCCTAGCAGGCGGGATCACCCCGCAAAATGCAGCTTTAGCCGCAAGTTCTGTGCGACCGGCTGCGCTGGATGTGGCCTCGGGCGCGGAAGTGACACCTGGCATCAAGGACTTCGCGAAAGTCGCCGCTTTGATCGCTGCTCTAAGCCTAGAATCGCCATGCTAATCGATACTCACTGCCATCTCGCGTCTCATCGTTTCGCGGAAAACGAAGCCGAGACTCTTATCGAGCAGGCTCTGCATGCTGGGGTGCGAAGCATGGTCACCCTCGCGACATCGCTCGATGACGCGCCAGCAAACTTATCCATCGCAGCGCACCCTGCCGTGCATGCTTGCGTCGGCATCCATCCATGTGATGTGCATCACGCGCCAGACGATGTGGTCGCACAGCTTGCCGCGTTCACCCATGACCCACGCGTTTGTGCGATAGGTGAGACGGGACTCGACTACTATCACCCCGCGCCAGATGGCTGGGATGAGGAAAATTTCCGCCAACGCCAACGCCAGCTTTTGCACCAACACTTTGAACTCGCAGCAGCGAGTGGATTGAACGTGGTCATTCACACGCGCGACCGTGAAGGCGCAGCTTCTTTCGAAGATGCTCTCGCCATCTATCAGAAGTTTAGTGAACGCACGCGCGCCGTGTTTCACTGCTTCATCGGCTCGTGGCAAAACGCAAAGCGAGTCATCGATCTCGGCGGGCTCGTTTCTTTCGGCGGTGTCGTTACGTTTAAAAATGCACGGGAAGTGCGAGAAACCGCTCTCAATTGTCCAGTCGGCTCCTTCATGGTCGAGACGGATTCTCCCTACCTCGCGCCCGAGCCTCACCGTGGCAAACGCAATGAACCTGCCTTCGTTCACCACGTCGCATCTTATCTAGCCACGCTTCGCGGTGAGCCGCTTGATGAGTTCTGCCGTCACACAGGCGCATCTGCATCCGCGTTTTTCCGCTTTCGATCCGCAGTAAAATGAATAAATCGCCATTTTATAGGCGTTAATGCATAGGTTTTCACGCAGTCGATTCCATCGTTGAAAACATCCATTCACACCCCAAGCCACACCATGATTCCCACACATTTTCTCGCTTCTCTCTCGCTGACCCTCGGACTGGTTTCTTGTGCCTCACAAAAGGCAGACATGTATGACACCACCGAATCATACGGCACGCCAGATGCGTCCACTGCCCAAGCTGCTGTCCCAGAAAATCCAATCTATGACACTCCCGCAGTCTATGAGGAAAGCGCCACCGACACTTCAACCGCGCCGATGGCTGCTGCGCCTGCTGCGATGGTTCCCGCTACGTCCAGTGCCCCAGCCACATCACACACCGTGGTGAGAGGCGACACTCTTTCCGGGATCAGCAAGAAGTACAATGTGCCGATGGACGCGATCAAACGCTCGAACAACATGACCAACGACATCGTGGTATTGGGTCGCACGATGGTAATCCCAGCCCGCTGATTTTTTAATCCATCACCGCCGGAAGCCTTCGTTCTTCCGGCGCTTTTCTTTTCCATTCCATGCACGCTTGCTCTCCCCTCCTGCCGCTCACATTCGCCCTCGTCGCTTTGATAGTTCAAGCGCCTGCTCAGGAAGGTTTGGCAGCGGAGATGGAGAACGCCGTGCGCCAACAAGCGACCGAAAAAATTCTCACGGAACGCACGTCGCAGGAGGCGTTCAACAAAGCAATCTCAGATGCGCGCAGCATGGGCGTTGCTGAGCAAGCCATCCTCGAGGCGCGCTTTCTCTATCATGTGGATCTCGAACAACATGACGCGATTGGCGCGATGTTGCCGGACTTCATGAAACGACGCGCCGTCTTCAAGCTAGCGGAATCCGAGATTTTCAGTGTGGAGGAAGACTGGCTCGCGGTGCTCGAATATGTCCAAGCAATCGTCGCGCTCAACAAGGGTGATCAGGACGCCTTCAAGCGCCACATCACAGAAGCGTTTTGGCTCAGTCCCGGACAAGCAGCGGCCTACGCACCACTCATCGAGAGTTTGCGCATGCGTGAATCGATGGCGCGCGTGAAGTTGGATTTTTCTCAAGGTGCCATCTCATTGAATGGCGGCGCTGCAGTCGCGCTCTCCAATCTCATCAAAGGAAACAAAGCGATGTTGCTGCATTTCTGGTCGCCATGGAGCCGCGAGTGCGTGGAGGCCATGGATGACTTTTCGGCCACGGCGGAAATGCTATCCAAGCATGAAATCGCGGTGGTTTCTCTGATTCCGCCCGACATAGCAGCGCTTGCTACAGACGCGCGTGAAACCATCCGATCTCTATCTGGCGCTGAGAAGAGTGTGTGGCTAATCGACTCTGACGAAGGAGCGCTGGCGCAAATGCTGCGCGTGCGGCAGCTCCCAACAATGGTGCTCGTGTCTGCGGAAGGTAAGGTGCTTTTCAACGGCGTTCCGACAGACGAACAGTTTTGGACTGCATTGCGAACGGTGGATCGTGGCATTGAGCAAGCGAAACCCTCGAAGGTTGAAGGTCAATGACTCGACCCGCGCATCTACGACATGCATCGTAGATGCGAAAAAACCCCCCCATAGATTTTTAACATTTCTTAAAAATCAATGTATTTGAACTTGACGCATATCTAAGCTACTAGTCACATCGTGCATAAGAAACGATACGTAGCGCATGGCGAGACTTTCATACCCATCCAATCTTGAGCTGCAGGCTCTTTCCGTCTTGTGGCACGAAGGACCATCCACGGTGGCTTCGATTCAAGAAACACTGCCCGACGGCAAAGACCGCGCTTACACGACAGTGCTTACCGTGATGCAGAATCTGGAGCGCAAGAGCTTGGTAAGGCGCTCGCTGGTCGGTAGAGCCCACGTCTATGAAGCGGCGTACTCGCAAGAAGTCGTCGTGCATCGCGCAACCCAAGATTTTCTAACAAACGCTTTTGGAGGACGCCTCGGTGAAGCGCTCCTCGCAATCCTCTCCGTCGGCACGTTAACGCCAGAAGAGAAAAGAAACATAGAACGCGAACTCCAAAGACATAAAACAATGGCTGCAAAGAAAACAACAAAGAAGGTAGCCGCAAAGGCACCTGCCAAGAAAGCCGCTACGAAAATTGCCCAGAAGGCTCCGGCCAAGAAGGCAGTGAAAAAAGTAGCGACCAAAGCCCCCGCTAAAAAAGCGGTGAAGACAGTTACAAAAACAGCACCTGCCAAAAAGGCAGCAGTGAAAACAGCACCCGCTAAAAAGGCTGCGGTGAAAACAGCACCTGCCAAGAAAGCCGTTGCCAAAAAAGCCCCTGCGAAATCGGCACCTGCCAAGAAAGCCGCAGCCAAAAAAGTCGCCCAAAAGGCACCTGCCAAGAAGGCTGCGAAGGGCAAGAAATAATACCCAACAACCAAATTGGACTGCGGAAGTGGCCGCGCGATCTAGCGGCCACTCCGCAGTTCCGGAGAAAGAGCGATCTGCAGCGGAGAATCCACGGTTTCTCTGCCCTTCTTTTTGGTGCAAAAAAAGGAGTTGCGCCGCAGATGTCGTCCATCCTACTTTCGCCCGCCCCGGTTGATTCGGCTAAGCGCGGTTAGCTCAGTGGTAGAGCACCTCCCTGACACGGAGGGGGTCACTGGTTCGAACCCAGTATCGCGCACCATTCCTCAATCCATATCGCGATTTTCTGTTTTGAATTCATCGTCGCAAGAGGTGCAGTTGCCACCGGAAGAGTTATCCGCGCTGATGCGTTTGTTGGATGATGAAACACCGGAAGTGCGGATACGCGTAGCGGCTCGACTGGCCATGTCTGATGGCGATTTGAGTGATTTTCTTTCGACGAATCCTCATCAGTTGAGTGCCACAGAGCGCAGCTTGTTGGTGGAATTGCTTCGCCCGGCACGGCGCAAGACACTGGTGCGAGAATGGCTGATTCCTACGGGTGGCTCTGCGGCGTTGCAGGAGGACTGGGATACGTTTGAGGCGCTACTACGCTCAATTTCGGATTTCCTGCACGATGGCATCACCGTGCGCCAACCCTTGTCCGACGCGCTCGATTTGCTGGCTGAAGAGGCGACTGAGCAAGGCATCGCGAGTTCCAATGAGTTGTCTGCTTTTCTTTTTCAAGATGGGCGGCTTGCGGCCAATCAGGCGGACTATCAAGACCCGTGCAATTCGGATCTAGCGTGGGTTATTGCCGAAGGGCGTTCCAATCCTTTGGGTCTTTCACTCATCTTCATGTTGGTCGCGCGCCGACTTGAACTGGTGGTCGAAGCTGTGAATTTTCCCAATCATTTCCTATGCCGGATTTATGAAGATGGCTTTCCGATCATCATCGACTGTTTTGATCAGGGCCGGATGCATTTGCAGGCGACCTTGCTAGAAGACCCCGGAATGGGGCGTGCGGAACGAGCGGTTTTGAAGCAGACGGCAGATTTGGGAACGATCTTGTTGCGATTGCTTAATAACATGGTGTCCGCGCTGGAGCATGCCGGGCGGGACGAGGATGTGAAGCTGGTGAAGAAGCTGCGGTCGGCGATGAAGTGACATCATTCACCACGCGCCGAGCGCCGAGAGTTGGCGGGACGCGACCTCAGCCCAGCCACGGTTCGCTGCGGGTGATGCGGGCGAAGGATGAAGAATGCGGCCAATTTTCGCCTTACTAGCCATAGCTGCCGCAGCGCTGTGCAAGCGCTCCTCGGCAAAACCGCCGATGCCGATCAAAAACGATGGATCTAGTATTTCAATGACTTCGGAAAGGTGCGCAAGGCAGGCTTTCTCGACAGGCCGCATCTCGGTGGTGGACAGCTTGTCGGGTGTGAGATTTGCGCCAGATTCGCTCATCCACACCAGCGGGCAGTAGTTGAGGACAAAGTGCTTGCGAAAGAACGTGTCGGCGCTGCCAAAACGAGCGGCAAATAAGCCCCATAAGCGTCGTCCGCTGACTTCGGAGCGGCTGCATGAGAATCCTTCGATGGGCCGTTTGCAGTGTTCGGTGGAAGGTTTACCGACTGGCTGCTGGATGCCCATCCAATCGCGAACCGCCGCGACTTCGCCAAAAGGAATGCCGGTTTGCGTCATGCCGAAGGGGCCGGGATTCATGCCGAGGAAGATCGTTTGTTTGGTGGTGTTGGCAAAACGTTCGAGATACTCACGGTGTGGCTCCCATGCATATTCGAGTGGGCGATAGACGCAGGCCACAGGTGGTGAGAATTCCAAGTTTCTGAGCGCATCATTCAAGCGCTGCGCCGACGTGATGATTTCGCTGGCCAGGTTCATTGGCGGACCCTCCATGCAACTACGAGAACCGTTAGGGCGATTGGCAGATAGAGCAAAGTGTAGAGAAACATGCGGCGCGCGGATTCGCGCTTGCCATCGAATGCGAATTTCAGCGCGAGCGCCATCATCACGAGCGCAAGCAAGGGGCCGATGATCGTCCAGAATAGATTGGCGAATCCCAAGAGTGCCGGGATGAGCGACCAAGCTGCGAGCATCAACGCGAAGATGGCTGATAGAATCCCGCTTTTGCGACCCGTGAGGTCGCCATTGGACCACATCTGGTAGCCGACGGATTCGTATTCATCGCGGCATAACCAGTTGATCGCGATGAAATGAGGTAGCTGCCAGAAGAACAGCAGGCCGAAGAGAAACCACGCTTCCCAACCGAGTGCGCCGCCTGCACCGACCCAGCCGATGACAGGCGGAATCGCGCCGGGAATCGCGCCAATCAGTGTGTTTGCCGAGCTGACACGTTTGAGTGGCGTGTAAACAAACACATAAATGGCAATCGTGGCAGCGGTGAGATAAGCAGCGAGATGGCCGACCTTTGCCGCGAGATGAATGATGCCGACGGCCGAAAGCACCCAGCCGATGCCAAACGCAACCAGCGGATCCATCCTGCGAGATGGCAGCGGACGGTCAGCAGTGCGTTTCATCCGGGCATCTAGGTCCACTTCCATCAGTTGGTTAAACGCAGCGGATCCAAAGGCAGCAGCCGCAGCGCCGATGATCGTGTGCAAAAGCTTCATCCACTCAAAAGGTGCGCCGCGCGAGGCGAGCACAAAGCCGAAGAAGGCGGTGATCAGAACGAAAAAATTCAGCCGCACTTTCATCAACACCGCGAGGTCTTGGCGGAAGCCAGGCGCAAGTGGTTGGGTTTCCGCTTCAGCGGTGGGCTTGATTGATTCGGGATTATCCATGAGTCGCCCCAACAGCATGCCTCGGATATCGAAGAAACCAACATTTTCTGTCGGTGCGGTGGCACGAGCAAAGGGCCATGGTCTTGATTTCTGAATTGGTAATCATGGAGAAGAGACGGATTCCTCTGCCCATGAGCGGATGGTGGCGTGAACGAGGCTGGCGGGTAGAAACTCTTGTTCGAGGCGACCCTTTTCACAACTCAGGAGGTGCTGGTAGAGCGCGGTTTCGCCAGCGGTGAGTGAGTCTGGTGGAGTAGAAGCGGCCGGTGCATTTTCGGGAACGGCGGAACTTGCGTATTGGTCGAAAGTTTCGCGACTCATGAGCAGCGGAGTGAGCTGTGGTGCGTAACAGCGGGCGCGGGAAAGAAGTGTTAGTCCCCAAGTATCGAGATCGCCCCAGTAAGCGATGCTTTGGTGTGAACGTGCCGCAGAGCGGAGCCAAGACAGGTTGTTGCCGGTGCCAAGTATGGCGATGACTGACGGAAGATTTTGAGGCAGCAAGTGGAGGCAGGATTCATTTTCCACGATGAGAAGCGCGCGGGCAAAGGCGAGTCCGTGGCTGGCAAGATCAGTGGCGCGGGTGCGGAGCTGGGGAAACGGTAGAGCGCGGGACTCGCCCAGATCGGCGATGAGCAGCCAGTGGTCTTGCTCACGCCATGCATTGAGAAACGTTTCTAGGCCTTGGCGGCTGGCTTCGCCATCGTAACGGAGATCGAGCAGGCGGATGATGAGCGAGCGGTGGCGTTCGAAAAATTTGCTATCGATGCCCACGAGTGAAATGGCTCGGAGCGGTTTGCCTTCAGCGCAATTAGGAGAAAGTTGCATCGCGAGCTGGGCCGCTTGAATGACATCTTGTGGGGTTTTGTTTTTCCAAAGTGAGCGCTCGCGGATGAAAGCGGAGTGAAAGAGTGGATCCGAGCCAGCGAGGATGACCCGGAGTGAGCCATACTCGGCGCGGACGTTGCGGTCATTTGCAGCAGCGATCCACTCGTCTGGATTGGAAATTTGCCATGTGGTGGGGAGCTCGACGGGTGCGGCAGTGGCGCGGAAGGTAATGGCCTGCCATTGCACGGTGCCGGTGCGGAGGTCGCGCCAGAGGCGGATGCGGGCGGCGGTTTCCTGCCAGCGTGAGGCGATATCGGCGGTTTCTGGACGGCCGATGGGCATGAGTATCGGCCATGCGGTTTCATCGAGGAGGCGTGCCTCGCGGAGGTCTGGGTTTTGCCACTGGCGGGCGAGGCGCAGCGCGAGTTCGGCTGGGCATTTCATGGTGTGGCAGGAGCGGCTGGGTCAGCGGCTTTGCGAGTGCGGGCGTGAGCATCGATTTCCTCCCAAGTGAGCGAGGTCAGAGTGGCGCGTTGGTTTTTGTTGTGAACCAGAACGGCGGAGCGGGTGTGAGATTTCAGCAGAGAGATTTCTTTGTTAGGCGTCACGAACAGCGGATGAAGACCGAAGGCGCGGAGAGCCTCGATGATGCGGGCGGCAGCAGCGGGGGAACTTTTGGAAAATGCTTCATCGAGCACGATGGTTGCGTAGCGCGGAGTGGTGGCACCAGCCGGACAGAGCGCGTAGCTAAGCGATGCGGTGAGAATGTAGCTGGCCATCATTTCCTTCTCACCACCGCTGCCGGTCTGCGAGCCTTTCCGCGCACCCGAGCTGCGGCCAGTGGCTCGGTCCACCTCGACCACGGAAAACTGGAGTCTGTGGCGTGGGTCGAGCAGGGCTTGGGAACCTTGCGTGTGGCGTTTTTCGGCAGCTTCACGGAGCAGTCGAACGACCTCACCGAGGGCGCGATAGTGGGCTTCTCCGTCGTCCTCGCGCTGACTGAGGACGATGTGACGCAGCTTGCGCTGGGCCGTTTCCATCTGTTGCAGCAGCGAATGGCTGATGGCTTGAGCGTGAAGCTGGAGGAACTGACCTTGGCGGAAATCGACTCGGCTCAGAGTGGCGTTGAGGTCGCTGACGCGCTCTTGGATGAGGGTCACTTCGTTGGTGATGTGGGTGAGAAGCTGGGTGACGCCTTGGCCCGAGGATTGGTTGAGGTAATCGAGGAAACGGTGAAGTTTTTCTGGCAGGGATTCTTCTTCGAGCGTCTTGAGACGGAGCAGGTAGGCATCGAGATCGCGGAGTTCGGTGCCGACGTCGGTGAGTGCTCCGGTGTCCTCTTGTTTCGCTTTTTCCATGAGGCGGATCAGGCGTTTTTCGATGTCGGATTTTTCAAGTTCAGCCCGTTGGATGTTTGCGTGGATGGCTTGGGTGGCCGTGCGCTCTGCGTCTTCGAGCTGTTCGGTTTGGTCGAGGTTTGCGAGGGCAAACTTCTTTTGAACAAGCGCGGCATCTTCTGGGCTGAGCGGATCGCCGCAGCGGTTTCGGGCGCGGGTGAGCGTGTCGGTGGCAGTCGCAAGTTGGTTTTTGTAGGCGCCGTGCTGTTCCGTGAGGGTGGTGATTTCTTTGCGTGAGGCTTGGAGATCGAGACGAGCTTGTTCAAAGCGCATCTTGGTAGCGGAGGCGTCTGACTCGGGCGCAGTGAGGTCCGCAAGGCGTTGACGGTGCAGGGCGATTTCTTGCTCGACGCCTGCAAGGTCGATCTTCTCGAAGGCGAGAGTTTCCAGTTGCTCAATGAGCGAAATCTTCTGTGTTCCCTCGCGTTCGGCGCGGGCGAGAAGAGAATTTTCTGTATCCAGACGGGCGAGGGTTTCGCGAGTTTGCTTGCGGTCTGCGAGGAGGGTGGCGAGCAGGTGGCGATTGTCGAAACCCGTCATCCAGCCGCTTGTGAGTGGCTTCTGGTCTTGTTTTTCGAAACGACCCTCGCGGTCTGACATGGTGCCTTCGAGGGTCATGGCGTGGTCGGAGTGGCGGAGTTTTTCGATAGAATCGACGCAATGGCGATCACGGCGTGAGAGCAGCAGCTTGACGTGCTCGCGCAGAGGGTGGCTGCGGTAGTCGAGCTTGCGGGTGAAGCCATCATCGAAAAAACGGGCCTCAGCGGGAAACGGATCGGCACTTTGAAGGCGGAT
>JBGSLX010000158.1:0-4624 GCA_041740475.1 Akkermansiaceae bacterium
CACTTTTGGCATTTCCAGCGACGTTTCCCGCATCATCCGCGCCCAGCGCAAAGCAACTGAATTGGAGGAAGAGCTTCAGGAAAAAAACGAAATTTACGAGGAAGAGCTGCATCTGGCCCGCGAGATTCAACACGCCTTCACTACCCGACATTTCCCGCGCATTGCCGACTGCTCGCGTCAGCTCAGTTTCGGTTCGCGGTATGTGCCGATCTCAGGTCTTGCGGGCGATTTCTTTGAAATCATCCCACTGCGCCAAGATTGCGCGGGTATTTTAATCTGCGACGTGATGGGCCACGGCGTGCGTTCGGCCTTGGTGGTGGCGATGCTGCGCGGTTTGCTGGAAAAACAGCGCTCGCTCGCCAACGATCCCGGTGCCTTTTTGCACGGCCTGAACGATGGCCTCGTCGCGATTCTGGATCGCGCGGGAACCACGATGTTTGCCACCGCATTTTATGGAGTCATTGATCTCGAAGCGGGCACTTTTCGATACGCCTGCGCAGGTCATCCGGGGCCAGTGCTTCAAGACTCACAAGGCACACGCCAAATCGCCATTGAACGCGAACAACGCGGTCCGGGTCTCGGGCTCAGCCGCGAGGCCGTTTACCCGTGCTCGACCATGACGCTTGATCCCATTTGTCGTTTCATCCTCTTCACCGACGGGCTTCTGGAAGCTGAAAATGCACAGGGTGAGGCATTTTTCGAGAAACGCCTCATCGAGCTCATTGTCAGGCATGCAAGCGAACATCTCGATGACACGCTCGAGGAAATTCTATCGAGCGTGCTGGCATTTTCGCAGGCCAAACACTTCGATGATGATGTTTGTATGCTTGGAATCGAGGTCTCATCTGTTCTGTCGAAATCGGGAGTTTAGAAGCGTGTGCGCTCGATCCGCCCGGCCAAGGCCTTAAGCAGCAGCTCACGCCGCTCCGCGCGGATCGGTCGCAAGGTGATGTGAACACCTGAGCTTTTTTCAGCGTCGTGGTGCAGTGTGAGCATCATCCGCTTCGCATCGACCTCCGCTTCATGCACCTCCTGCCAGAGAATCAAGCGCATGCCATCCATCGGGCGGTAAAATGGAAACACCTCGATGCCCAGCGGCGAAAGAATCACATACGCGTGGCGCGTCAGCCGGATGGCCAAGCTCACCGCAGCGACCGCCGCCAGCAGTGGCAAGAGCGACCACGCCGGATGTGGCAGCTCTGGATTGATCTCTCGATACACCGAAGTGACGGCAATCGTGAGCGCCACTGCTGTCAGCACCGCAGAGGTGAGCCAGAAAATCACGGCCTGTCCGGAGCGAGTGAAGCGCAGTTCTTTCTCCGGTGACTGAATCCCCCCCGCCATCAATAACAACCTTCTTGCTCCATCGCTTGCAGCGCATTTTCGGCATCGGTAAGCTCACGCTCAAACGCGCGGATATCGTAACCCCACTGTTCCAGAATGGCCGACTTCTCGAAGTCTCCCAAGATCGCCACCAGCCGCTCCAACCCGAAAAGTGAAGCGCCTCCTTTGCAGCGATGAAATTCATCACGCAGATGCGAGAAATCCCCCGCTTCAATCAACGACATCCATCCCGACATCACACCGCGCGTTTCTCGAAAAAAATCGGCTGCAATCTCCATCAATCCAATCGGATCGCCGTGGGCCATCCTCGTAAATTCCTTCAAATTAACCGGCATGAGTTCCTGATGCACTGCCACGCCAGTGAATCGTTTCACTAGCAGATCGCCAAAGCATAATTTGCGTAGTGTGCAAAAGATCACCGTTTCGCTTCTTCTTTGGGAACACCCAGTGCATCATCGCCAAGCTCTCGCTTCGTCTCACCATCCAGTCCTGCCAAATCCAAATCGACCAACTCATCGCGAGTCTCTTTTTGCCGCAAATGATTGAGCACCAGCACCAGCGTGAGTCCAAAAATGGCAAACGATCCCTCCATGAAAAACGGCGTCGTGACCACACCGACGATCAACGCCAGCCACTCACCGATCAGTCCTTTCACGTAAGGCACCCACAGCAACAGCCCACAAATCACCACCGTGATCGCCAACATGATTGTGGCTGCAATTCCAATCTGACGCTTCTGTTCGTTCAACATTCCGAGCCCAGTTTAGTCCATATCCGTCGCACAGAAAGGCTGAACTTCGCCCAGACGCGATCCAGCTATCGTAGCGAGCATTTCTCAACGTACGTCACGGCTGGGAGCCGCTCTTGCGAACCATGGCGGCTTCAAGCCACCACTCCGCAGCGCACGTTCATTTCCCCAAGCCAAACGCCGTGATATGTAGCACACAGTTATGTTGCGGAGCTTGGGGAGCGCGGCCAAGCGGTGAAGTGCTCGATCTTTCAGAGAGTCATCTCGCATTACGACAGCCACCCGGCTCATGGTTCGCATCTCTCTGTTGAGGCTTTTATGCTGTGCGTCATCATAATTTGTGAAGGCGCGTGCGGCGAAAAAAGGGGAGCACACGCGCCCTCGCGTGTTCTGGGGTGCGCCCTCGCGCCCCATCCTCTGCCGATGTGAAACCACTTTTTCGACAACCTCATTTCACAAAACGTGATGACGCGAGGTATATCACCGCGCATCGCACCACCGACCCCTGATTTCACTGCCATCTACTAAAAGACAGGCTTTTCATATAAACTACATCTCTGAGGTAACTTGACGAACGACGGGCGCTGGAAATACACGTGGGACGCGGAAAATCGTTTGATCCAGATGGAAACCACCTCAGCAGCCACCCTCGCAGGCCACCCTTACACCAAGGTGAAGGCGGTGTATGATGCGCAGGGCCGCCGCATCGCCCGCACCATTTGGCAAGGCGGCACCGCTGCCGTTCCCACCTTCAAGTCGAACCACCGCTACCACTACGATGGCTGGAACGTCATTTCCGAATACACTTCCCCAAGTGACCCGCTCGTTCCGCGGGACCCGCAGGACCCGCCGGTCCCGCCCGTTTTATCCCAGACCCTCACCTGGGGCCTCGACCTCTCCAACACCCCCCAAGGCGCCGGCGGCGTAGGCGGCCTCTTATCTCTGAGTCTTCTGTCTTCTGTCTCCGAGTCTTCCGTCTTCTATCCCTCCTACGACGGCAACGGCAACATCACCGCTTGGTCGCAGAAAACCTCCACCGCCCCCACCGCCCGCCGCGAATACGACGCCTTCGGCAACACCCTCGTCAGCGAAGGCATCTGGCCATCCAGCTACGGCTTCAGCACCAAACCCCAAGACGCAGAAACGGGCTTATACTATGACGGCTACCGCTACTACGACCCCATGACCGGAAGATGGCCGTCAAGGGATCCGATTCAGGAAGAGGGCGGGGTGAACTTGTACGGGTTTGTGGGGAATAATTCGATTAACAACCGCGATTACCTAGGACAAGCAATCGAGACACCCTGGGATGTATTCAATGTGGGGGTGGGATTTATCTCATTTGGAGCAAATGTAGCGAGCGGCAATGTCGTTGGAGCGCTAGTTGATGTAGGTGGTATTACTTATGATGTGGTAGCGACGGCAGTCTCTGGCCTACCAGCAGGAGCCTCTTCGGGAATCAAAGCATACCGTTTAGGTAAAATGACAATCCGAGGCACATTTAATTTGGCGAAGGCGATGAGGGGGAAACTAGCTGGAGCGAATGCTAGGATTCTAGTTCGATATGCTGTTGGCAAGTTAGATGAGGCCCATCATATGATTCCGAAAGGTGGTCCGCCTTATAAGTTTGGTTCGAAATTATGGGAAGATATCGAATGTATTCGCACTGCCGCGAAAAAAGCAGGCATTAACTTAGATAGTGCGACGAATGGTGTTTCTATCCGTGAAACTTATCACCGAAGAACAGGAGGAGTTGGAGGTAATACGAACACGCTTCAGAGATGGTACTACGACGAAGTCGTGAAAAGATTTAAAGGAATGAAAAAGAAAGAAGAATTCATCGCTGGGCTGGATGAATTTGCAGAATGGCTCCTTAAACAAAGCGAAAAATAAAATGAACATTTATTGTATTCATGTTTGTGAGAATGACAGTGCCAGAATTATTTCTAGTGGTTTGGATGAATTGCTTGAATCTGGCGTTGAATTTGAATGGCCTGGAAGCAAACCGATTTTGGACGCGCAAGGTATATATCATGAATGGATCGGAGGGTATTCATGGTCTCCTTATGTTTTAGAATCGGTTCGGATGCGACTGGATAAAGTCGGAAACATCCAATGGCATGGCCCGTTTCTAATAGATAAAAGACAATATTATTTGATGAATGTGCTAGCTGTAACTAATATCACTAAAGAAACATCTTCATCCAATAAAACTTTCTTTAATGAAGATATTGTAGGCGATTACGAGATCTTTCGACCCAAAGTAAATGCTAATTATTCTCGAAAGATTTTTGTTACAGAATCGTTCAAAGTGCAAACTGAGTGCGCTGGAGAAAGAGGAATACGTTTTGGTCTAATAAAGAGTGATGGATGGGAAGAGTTCCCCTTCTGATATTTGATAATTTAACGACAGGTAGTAATGATCGTGTATCGCTTCGCTACTTTCAATCCGAGCGCTTTATAAACCGAAGGTGCAGCCATCTTCCACTCTAAGCATCGCTTTAACCGATAGATTATAGGAGGTGCGGGAGC
>JBGSLX010000159.1:0-13730 GCA_041740475.1 Akkermansiaceae bacterium
GAAAGCCAGATGGACTGCCCCTTGGGCGAATTCGGAAGAAAAGCCGGCGATTTATCACACCCTAGCTCGGGTGGTGGATAAGCGCTTTGCGTTCGCGGCGGACGATAAAGAACAGTTCCGCATTTATATGCGCATGATGGAGAATTTTTCCGGATGCCGGGTGCTGGCTTATTGCGTGATGTGCAATCACTTTCATTTGCTGCTCGAAGTGCCGCCGCGACCGAAAGCGCCGCTGACCGACGAGCAGTTGCTCAAACGCCTTTCCGCCCTTTATTCCAAGGTTTTTGTGGCGACAGTGGCTAAGGAACTCGCAGATGCTCGGCAAAAAGTAGCGGACGGTTTGGTGACCGATGGCGAGGCTTATGTGCAGCGCATTCACGAGCGATTCACCTACCGCATGCATGATCTGAGCGAGTTCATGAAAACCCTGCTCCAGCGTTTTACCCGGTGGCACAACACGCGGACGAAGCGTCGCGGCAATCTTTGGGAAGAGACGTTCAAGAGCGTCATCGTCGAAGACGGGCAAGCCTCCAAAACCATTGCCGCTTATATCGATCTCAATCCGGTGCGAGCTGGCATGGTCGCTGATCCGGCGGAGTATCGATGGAGCAGTTATGGCGAGGCGATGGAAGCCACTGGAAAAAGTGGAGCCAAAGCCAAAGCGGGCCTCGTAAGAGCGATCATGGCCGACAAAGGCTTGGAAGCCGACGCGCGGCATTGGGCGGGGAAAATTTCCAAAGAATACCGCATGCTTCTGTTCGCAGAAGGTGAGGAGAAAACTCAGGTAGTGATCAACGAGCAGGGCGAGAGGGTTACGAAAGTGCTGAAAAAAGGCATCAAATCGCAACAAGTGATATCTGAGAACGAGCGTCTGTGTGCAGGCAAAAACGTGGCGTTGGGCAAGATGCTGCGGCTAAAAGTACGCTATTTCAGCGATGGAGCAGTGATCGGGAGTCGGGAGTTCGTCGATGGCTTTTTTGAGCAATGCCGAGAGCGTTTTGGACCAAAGAGAAAGAGCGGAGCTCGAAAGATGCGTGGGAACGCAGCGGCGACGGAGGGGGCGCTATGGAGCGCTAGAGATTTAAGGCAGGGAATAAACTGATAAGGCTGCAGCATCTTCGCAGTGATGGGTGTAGAACACGGAGTTACTCGAACTGATTTAAGAGTTGTCGCCGAGCTGGAGCTCAGCGTTCCCGGGGGACTCGAACCAAGCTATCGGATCATATTACTAGGAGAACCAATGGCGTTCAAACTTCTGGTCTAAGTGGGAGTAGATTTGAGCTAGGCGGGCGATGGCGGTTTCTCTGTTGCGGAACAGGTTCATATGATTTTTCTTTTGTTGCGCTGGGTGCACCTTTGGACGTCGATCACGACACTGCTAGATTTGTGCGTTTTGAAGTTAGGCGTTTTATTCGGAGTTTAAACTTCGCTTACGGAGAGGGGGGCTGCATGCGCCATGGATTGGACTAGCGGCTAGAAGCTGCTGTTGCGGGATATGGCTTCCAGAGAAAGCCACTCCGGCGAGCCTTAGAGGTTTGGGAGGACGGTGGCGATGGTCGGTTGGGCCGAGAAAGTGCTGGCGGCGACTTCGCGGACGGCTTGCGGGGTGAGCGCTTGGTAGATCGAGACGATTTGGCGGTGTTGGTCAGCGGGCAGGCCGAACAGCAGGTCGAGCGCGACGTGGCGAGCGGTGTTCGCGGGCGATTGTTGTTGCAGCGTGAGGGCGCTGAGAGCTGTGGCGCGGACGCGTTCGAACGCTTCTTCTGGGATGCCGTGATCGGCGATTTTCTGGATTTCCGAGAGGAATTCTTTGCGTGCGAGTTCCACCTGTTCGGGAGCGGTGGCGAGGTAGAAGCTGAAAAGCCCGTGATCGTAGCCGAGGAACTGCGTGGCTCCGACTTGGTAGGCGAGTCCGAGATCTTCGCGGATGCGGGAAAAAAGCGGGCCTGCCATGTCGGAAGCGTATTCTTGGAGAAATGCGAGTGCGTGGCGTGAATCACCAGTGACGCTGCCGCCGTGGAAACCAATAGCCAAGATGGCTTGTTTTTTGGCGAGGCGAACCGTGATTTCGCCACTGCCGAGTTCGCTTGCTGGCACTGGCCATGGTTCGCCAGAGGGCAGGGTGGAAAGCTGAGAGCCGAGCAAATCGAGCACTTGCGCGGAATCGAAATCTCCTGCGATGGCGAGCGTGAGATTGGCGGCGTTGAAATGGCGGGCGTGGTGACTGATGAGTGCGGCGCGTTCCAGCGCGGGCAGGCTTTGCAGCGCTTCGAGGCTGTCCAGTCCATAGCCAGTGTCAGCAAATGCGGCTTTGCGCAATGCGCGGAATCCCGTGTGCAACGGATCTTGGAGCGATTCTTCCAAGGCCGAGAGCTGGCTGGCTTTTTCCCTCATGATTGCTTCCTCCGGCAAACTAGGGGCCGTTAGAATTTCCGAGAAAACTTCGGAAATCGTCGCAAAATCAGGAGCTAAACCACCGGCGTGCACGAGAAGTGCATTGTTGCCGGATTGTGCGCCGATGGATGCGCCGAGCGATTCCAGAGTGACGGCAATTTCCTGCGCCGTGCGGCTGGCGCTGCCTTTTGGCAAAGTGGAGGCGAGCAGTTGGTTGAGCCCGTTGGTTGACGGTGTCTCGGATGGCATGCCTGCGCGGACGGCGGCGTGCAGGTGGACGAGAGGCACGCGGTGATCTGGAATGAGCGCGATTTGCAGGCCATTTGGCAGGCGGTGAACTGCGATTTCTTCGCGCTTGCGGAGCATTTTCCCGGCTCTGACCGGGGCTGGTGCATCAAGCGGATCGAGAATGGTGAGCGTGAGGCGTTCGTCGGTGAGGCGAGATGCGGCGCGCCGAATGTCGTCCACCGTGACAGCTTGCGTTGCGGCGAGATGGCGACGCGTGAAATCGAGATCGCGCGCTTCATGCCAATTGGAGGCGAGATCGCTGGCGCGACCCGATGCGGTGGTGAGGGTGCGGAACTGGCTGGCGGCGATCTGGCGTTTCGCCTTCGCGAGATCGTCGTCGAGCGAGTCAGTTTGTAACGTCGCGAGTTCGCTGTGGATTGCGGCGATTAAGGCATCGCGCTGATCGACCAGCACATCCGCGCTGACGGCGATGATTCCTTCGCGACCTGGGCCGGACCATGAGAAAGCGGAAATTTCCAGCGCCAAGCCGCGTTCCTCACGCAGCGTGCGGTGCAGGCGTGACGAGCGGCCACGACCGAGCATCGCGGCGAGCACATCGAAGGCAGGAGCATCTGGGTGGTCGAGCGCTGGTGATTTCCATGCGAGTGCGACGCGGCTTGCGGGGATGGCGAAAATTTCACGAGCGCTGCGAGGGCCGATCTGCGGTGGATCGCTGGCGACGAGTGGCTCGCGCCCGCAGCCACGCTGGCAATCGCCGGTGAGAGAAGTGACGAGTTCGCGGACCGAGGTGCGGTCGAAATCACCCGAAATCACAGCAAAACAACGGTCGGTGGTGTAGCGTTCGCGGTGGTAGCAAGTGAGGTCTTCGTAGGCGATGGCATCGAAGCGGTGGCGGTGGCCGATCACTGGGTGACGGCGTGGATCGAGCTGGAAAGCGGTCGAAAACAACAGACGAGTCGCGGCGTTGTCGGGATCGTCCAGACCCATGTCGATTTCGCGGCGGATGACGTCTTTTTCCTTCTCGAATTCGCTTTCCGGGATGATCGGGAAGAAGACGAGTCCGGTGAGGCATTTCAGGAAAACCGGCAGCGAGTCAGCCGGGCCATCGATGTAGTAAACGGTGCGGTCAAAGGTGGTGTAGGCGTTCCAATGACCACCCGCAGCTTGCACGGTGCTGGCGAGTTGATCGGAATCGAAGTCGCGCGTGCCTTTGAAAACCATGTGTTCGAGGAAATGCGAAACCCCGGAGCCGAGGTGGCGATCTTCATGGATCGAGCCAGTTTCCACCCAGATTTGCGCCGAGACGACGGGTGCTGCGGGATCTGGATCAAGAATGAGGGTGAGACCGTTCGGCAGGGTCTCGACAGTGGCGTGAGTTGATGGGTATTCCATGGAAATTCTGGCTTGGAGCTGGGCAGTGCATGCAGTAGAAAACTGCGTCATGCAACGTTGGATCATCGTGGGAGTGGTTGTGTTGGGGTTGCTTTGCGGTGGCGGAGCGTTTGCGGTCCACGCGTATCGACAAAGCCGTCCTGTTCCCGCATGGGTACCCTTGCCATTGAATCCTGAAGTGCCACTCGCTCAGCGCGATCAAATCGTCGCCAAGCTCAAGGAAGAGCTCAACGAGCAAGATCGTTTATTGAAAATCAGCAAAGACGTGGGCTTGGTCAGCAAGTGGGAATTGGCGTCCGAAGACGAAGGCGCCGCGCAGATTGCCAAGCGCTTGTTCGTGAAAGAAGGTGACGTGGATCTCCCTCAAGGCCGAGTCCCGGCGATCCACGTCGGGATCAAAGGCACTCGAAAGGAAAGCGAAGTGACCAAACAACTGATCAAAAGTGTGATGAAGGAAGTGGCGGATATCTTGGGCATCAAAGAAAACTGACGCTGCGGGTTTTTTGACGGAGTGGTTCTCTCTGGGAGCCATATCCAGCAACGGCGGCTTGAAGCCGGAGTGGCTCGCTCTGGGAGCATATCCCGCGACGGCGGCTTGAACGCCTGTGCGATTTATGGCGTCTGAAAAACGCCACTCCAAACGCCACTCCGGCTGCTCGTTCACTTCACTTACTTGGTGGCTGGCCAATGCGTGTGGAATGCACCGGCTGGTAGGCCCTCTTTGTTCATCAAGTTTGGTTCTGCAATTTGTGACCATGCGAAGCGTGCGCGGTCGGGTTTGGGGACGCTCGGACTGGTAAGAAGGATTGTTTTCCCGTCTTCTGAAATGGTGGCAGTAGCTGGCTGGAAAACGTCATCGGCTGCTGCGATTTCAAAATGACTGAGCGGATCGCCATCGCGCGATGCCAGACCGCTGCCGGTGTGATGGAAGTGCAGCAACACAGCGTCTTCGTTGCCGGTGATTTCAAATCGGGAAAAGAGCGGGCCGGATTTCACCAAGTCTTTCTGCCCGTAGGTATCGGCGAGTGCCCAGAGCGCGAGTCGCCTGCCGACCTCACTTTTGTTGGTTGGGTGGATGTTGTTGATGATGCTGATGTCGTTGGTGACGGCCATCCCGGTGTGAGGAGTTTTGAGCGTCTCTTGTTGCGCCCACCAGATGCGGGGCAAGTCCTGCGGGTTCTTATCGCCATATTTGAATGGGGCGAGTTGCACGAAGAGAAACGGTGCTTCCGGCGCTTGGAATTGCTTGCGCCAACCTTGGATGAGCGCGCGCTTTTTACTGGCGTAGAGCATGCCTTCGCCGTTGTTGGACTCGCCTTGGTACCAGAGGAATCCGCGCAACGCGGCGGGCACCAGCGGGTGAATCATCGCCTGGTAAGTGCCGACTTCCATGGTGTGGCCAAGTTTCAACAACTCAGGCGCAGGCGGCATTTTTGAGATCGGGCGGCCAGCATCGATGTCCTTGATGGCGTCGCCAGACCATGGGTGAAGCGCCCGGATGTAATCTTGAAATGCCTTGTCATAAGCAGGAAAGCCCGGGCTTTTGGCGAGGCGTTGAGTGCGCACGGCATCGAGTTCTGGGATTCCTTCCAAGCCTTCTTCGGCCCACCACGGCTCGATTCTGGAGCCGCCCCACGAGCTGTTCATCATGCCGACAGGGACGCCCAGTTCTTCAACCAGCTTGCGTCCGAAAAAATAAGCAACGGCGGAAAATTTCCAGCTCGTTTCTCGATTGGCGGGGTTCCATGTGGCGGTTAGGGTTTCCTCGCGCTCGTGGCTAAGTGCGTTGGCAACTTGGAACAAACGGAGCAGCGGCACCGGGCCAGAAGCGGCGATTTGCTGATCTTCTTTGCGGCTGCGGGCGATGTCCCACTGCATGTTGGATTGGCCGCTGGTGAGCCAGACTTCACCGACCAAGATGTCTTTGATCTCGATGTCGGGAGAGCCGCTGCCGGTGATTTTCATCGACTGACCAACTGCATTGGTCTGGAGGGGCGCGAGTTTCAACAACCAGCGGCCTTCCGCATCGGCGGTGGTGGACTCGGTTTGGTCTGCGAAACTTACGCTCACAGTGCCACCCGGCTCGGTGCGTCCCCATACGGGCAGAGGCTTTTCGCGTTGAAGCACCGCGCCATCCTGAAAAATGGGAGCTAGCTGAATCGCAGCAGACAGCGGCTGAACGAGGAGAAGAAGGATCAGTGAGAAATGGGTTTTTTTCATGGGTTTTTAGAGCAAAGGTAGAATGTTAGATCACGCGAATGACCTGTTCTTTGCTGAATCGTGCCTTGGGAATGGTGGCGTATTTGTCATTCGCAGAGCGATAGCCGAGAGCGCATGCCACCGAGGTGGCGTAGCCGGAGTTTTCAAGATTGAGAATGCGATCGTAGGCGGCAGTGCTGATGCCTTCCATCGGGCAGGTATCGATGCCGAGCAGCGCGGCAGATGTCATCAATTGGCCGAGAGCGATGTAAACTTGGCGAGTGTTCCAGACGTGGCGCGCCTCGCAGCTCATGGTGTTTGCGAAGCCTGCGATCATGCCTTTCAGCGGCGCGAGATCTTGCTCGCTCTTGCCCTGAGCTTCCGCCATGCGAGTGATCCAAATGTCGATATCGCTGATCTCAAGGTCGGTGCGAGCGGTGAGCACCACGAAATGCGAGGCTTCGGTGACTTGTGGCTGGTTCCATGACTCTGCTTGGAGTCGGGCGCGGATTTCTTCGTCAGTAACGATCAGAAATTGCCATGGCTGGAGGCCGAAGGACGATGGCGTGAGCACCAAAGCTTGTTCGAGAACATCCCAGGCATCGGCAGGGATTTTGCGTGAGGCATCAAATTGTTTGGTGGCGTAGCGCCATGACAGAGCGGCCAGAACTTGGTCGGGAGTGAGGTGATTCATAGGTGGCCGCACTATTGCGTATCCATGCTGAACGGCAAGGAGACGGATGGAAAATCCTTGAGCGTAAGACTGAAGACCACGCCGTATTCGTCTTCTAGGCGGTTATCGCGGCTGCTGATGCCCATCCCGGCGACCCAGTTGCCCAGATCGCGGTGCAGCATGTATTGCTGGGTTTCCAGCGTGTTGTCATCCAGTTCTAGCGAGTGGCGGGTGCTGATGCCCCAGTTTTCTGCGAGGCGAATGTAGGTGTGGAGGTCCACGCGGTTAGAATCCACGAGCACGGGGTGGCCGTTGAGCCAGCGGTATCCGAGTGAAAACTCGAAGCGATCCGATGGCTGGAACTCGATGCGGCTGGCGTATTCGCTAAAGCCGGAGCCGCTATTGGCGATGGGAAATTGGGTCTCAAGGTTGACGCGCATCCATGGCAGCGGCTGCCAACGCACATCGTTGTAGAGGTTGGAAAAATCGCGGTTTTCCTCTGGATCTTCGATGAAGGTGTCCACATAGGAATCGAGGTAAAGCCACTCGAAACTTTGTTTGTCGCGCTTGGTGAGCAGGCGATTGCGCGCCCCGAGACGCAGCACGTTCCAGCTTTGCATTTGATCAATCGCAGTGAAACGCAGCGGATCAATTGGCCGCGGGCGAGTCGTCGGGGTGAGCCGGTCCACCGCCGGATCGCCCGGGATGAAGTCGTTTGAGGAGACGACCGACCATGTCGTGTAAGGCTGAATCACATGCAGCAGCCCATCGAGCCCCCAAGCGTGATTGCGGTATGTGCCGTAATCGCGGGAAAATTTTAGCGAACTCTCAACGCCGACGTGGAAATGCGTGTCATCCGAGCTGTTTTCAGGTCCATCCACAGCGCCGTAACGGGTGTAGCCGATCCCAGCTTCCGGCGTCACGCTTAGGAAACTGCCGAGCGTCATCGGCAATGACCATTCTTGGTAGGTGTGAAAGCGCCCGTAGTTTGAATCTAGCAATTGAGTGCGGATCGAGTCGCGGCGAGGATCGCCTACGGGCAGGGCCAAAAGGCTCTCGGCGAGGCTGCGCTCGTATCCGCCTAGCTGCTGGACAAGATTGAGTGCGCCAGGGCTGGTGCTCGTCATACTCATCAGCGGATTGACGATTGCGTTGCGGGTGACGTCGGTGGCTTTTTCCCCGATGTATCCCGCAGAGGTGGTGCCCTCATGCAAAATCGGCAGGCCGAAAAATGGTGCGCGCGCTCGATCATAGTTAATCTCCGGCAGTCGGCTGTCCGCACGGTAGAAATCATTCACTTGATAGCGTGTGTAGAGCGATAGCAGCGAGGCGTCGTCACGACGGTAAATGCCAAGTGTGTTGTCTGGTGCGGGATCGGTGCGATAGCGGTCGATTTCCAGATCCTCCAAGTAGTGTTGGTCGCTCAGCGCGGTGAGATTGGTATCGAGCCACCAATTTGCCTCCGGCGAAAACTGCTTTTCATAGCGATGCTTCAATTGCGCTTTCCAGCGGTCTTCGTTGACGAATCCGCGCGGCACGCCCGAGCGGGATTCTTGGGGATCGAGATCGTTCATGTAATACAGCGAGAGCCCGCTGATCTGGTCGCGATTTTCCAACCGGGTATCGATCAAGTCCACGCCAGTGCCGATGCCGCGGCGCGTCCGAATGTCGAAATGCCAGCGCGAGAGCAGCCATGCGTCCTTGTTTTCCCCAGTTTCTGGATCGGTCTCACCGCCGAGCATGAGGCCATAGGTGTTAAGCAGGAATGGGCCCCAATTCGAGCGAGCTCCGGGGATGAAATGATAGCCCAGATCTGCATCTAGCGGCTGTTCGAAATAGGGTAGCCAAAAGACCGGGGTGTCTCCGGCGTAGAGCTTCATGTGATTGAAAACGATTTTTTCGCCGGGATAGATCGTGGTCTTGCTAGAGCGGACCCAATAGTTGGGATCCTCCACATCGTGAGTGGTCACACCAGCGTCGTATCCAATGAAAACCTGACGATTTCCACGCTGCTCAGCCGTGAATTTCCCGGACTCCATCAAGATCGGGTCCAGTGATGCGCGGAGTCCGCTGCTATCAAGAAACTTGCGCTCGTAGTGATACACCGCGCGATCACCGCGTTGCATCAGGTTTCCCTGATAAACTGTCACATTGCCAGTGAGGGTGACGGTTTTGGCTTTGAGGTCGAGCACCGCCGTGTCGGAAAAGACTTCCATGCCGTTGTCGCCCTCGATTTTGACTGGCCCGCCGAGGCGGATTCCAGATTCGATGTCGCCCTCGATTTTGCCGCCTTGATTGTCGATTTTGAGATCAGTCGGCATCTCCGTGGTGATGGTCTCGGTGGAGCCCATTTCAATCTCCGGGGCGGGGACTGGTGTAATGGTGTCAACGGCGGCAAACGGATCATCTTCAAGTGTGATTTGGGCCAGTAGATTTCCGCTAATGAGGAAAAATAAAGGCGGAATTAGCCATACACCAGAGCTTCGCATTGCAGGGATCAAAAGTCCGCTGACCCCGAAAAGTAAAGGCCTAAAGCCATGTGTGAATGGGTCGCGTGTGTGGTCGCGATATGCAAGTCAAGGAGCTATGTTGGCGGTGTCGGACGCTGGCAGGCGATTCATTCGCAGATGCTTTCTTCGAGCACTACTCTGTATGGCGGGAATCTACTTCGCGGACTTGAAATCAAATCCGAGCCCGAAAGTCTCGCTGCGGATCAATTAGTGATTCTATTACAATGACAGAGAGGTATAGACTCACCTACCAATAAGACCACTATGTGCGTCGTTATAATTTGTGAAGACGCGTGCAGCGATGGATGGGAGATCACACGCGCCCCGGTTTCTGCCAACTTGCGAAGGACTTCTCCCCAACCTCATTTCACAAAATGTGAGGGCGCGAGGTATGTCTCGCAAAGCGTGAACGGTTTAACAAATCAACGTCTTTACATTTGGGAGTCATTTTAAGCAATGCCATGAGTGCTGCCATCCACGTCGATATTGATGGTTGATGCTCGTTTTATTCTAAATCAACTCCGGTTACATCCTTTGCGGCTTTGGCGATGGCGGCAAGAAGAGCTGGGTTTTTAATCACAGTCCGCTCGTCCACAAAGTGTAAAGCTTTGATACCTTCATCATGAAGAAGCTGGTACGGGACTCGTAAAAATACCTGATAAACTAGGAGTTGGCCCTCCACTCCACCACCTTTGAGATTTTCAATCTGTGCGAGGATGGGCCGCATTAGGCGTCCATTCGATGGTTCTCCTCTGGATAGTGCGGTCGGGGCAACTTGTTTCGAGGCTGCCACTTGTACGGGATCAGGCTTTTGGGATACCCATGCGCTTGTAGCAACCGGTGTCGATTGTTGGTGAGTGATCGAACCTAAGCGAAGGGACACACCTTCTTGTGAAGACTTAGCCGCTGGCGCATAAACGGGAGCGACTGGCTTGCTGGGTGACATCGTTGCCGCTGCCACGACTTTCACAGGAGCTGGTGTATTTTGGATTCCACCAGACGTCGATTGCGCATCGATGTATTCTTTCCACGACATCAGATTTTGCTGCACAAGCTTTTTAGCGAGCAGCCGTTCAAGAGCTTCATGGATCTGGTCAGAAGTCTGCCCGGTCATTATTTCCAACTCATAAGGTGAAGTTGCCTCGGTGACTTCTGCGAGTGCGGCGGCTACGTTCCAGACTCCAGGTGGGAACTTGATGTTTACCGCGCGTTGCTCGAAATCAGTGGCGAGTAAGTAGCGATCTGGAATTGCGGTGTTCATATCGGGTTGGTAGATGATTAAGAACTAAGCCCAACCAGTAGTTGGGCCGTGTGGTTGCGCCATGTAAAGGGCAAGCGAAATGTCATGGGTGGCTGCACCAGTGTCTGATCGATGGTGCTATTTCCGGTGGCAAGTGCCGGACGAATTAACAAAGTTTCGCCAAAACGTTCGCGTGCATTTGCCGCAACTGTGTAGGCAACTTCGCCCGCGATGTCGAGACGGTAGATTTCATCGCCGCCCGGCTCGTTGAGTGCGTCGAGCAATCCATCAACAACCCCAGCCGGGAGACTGAGGCAGATCCAGCCGTTGAGCGACCCCTCCACTACGATAAAACCACTGTATTTGAAAAGTGTCAGTGGACCAAGTTCAATACTAGATGCACCAAAGACAGGCGGTGTGCCGCTCACTGTTGCGATACAATTCGTCACCAGCTTCACAAAAACGGCAAGATCTGATGCGGTAAGAACTGGAGTTGGGTTCATGATTTTTTGGTGGTGTCCGTTTGAGCTAAGCTGATCAGCACACGAGAGGAGAAAGAGTTCCATTCGATGGGTAAAATGAAACACGGAGCTCCTTTGGCGGGCCGGACCGTATTGTTACTACCGGCAAGCAAAAATGGTGTTGAGATCATGAAGTCTCCACCAAGTTCTTCTCTCGCATTACCAGAGAAAATGTTGGTGATTTCCCCGACAAGCTCGCCACACAGGTGGTCGTTGATTTCATTTTCGCCAAGCAGGGGTAGTAGGGCTTCTAATTTTGCACGTGGAGCTGTGTAGTAGATGTTGCCGCGATATGCGCCAGAGATCCCAATGACTGCGGAGAAATCTAGCGCGACAATCTCGTCATCTTGACCAAGAAAAGGAGTTCCCATGACGGCAGGCTGTTCAGTTGTCGTTGAGAAGTAGCGGATGATACATGCCGCAAATACGTTGAGAATAGCTTCGTCCATGAAGTGTGAAGTGGAATGGGTATATGTCGTATTTAATCGGCAAGAACATCGTCAATAGCTGCCTGAAGACTGGCAACGGTGATTGGCTTCAACAAGAACCCTGAGGCTCCTCGTTTGACCGCCTCTACGGCGGTCGGTTTGTCGGCTAGTGCGGATACCACTAGGATGATGGCGCGACTATCGATTTTTAAAATCAGTTCAACGGCAGTCAATCCGTCCATGTCAGGCATGGTGATGTCCATGGTGATCACATCGGGCCGGAAGGTCTTAAACTCTTCGACAGCGAGGCGACCATTGCTAGCCAAGCGGATTTCCTGAAAGCGATCGGAAATGAGGTTGCGCTCAATGGCGCGCCGCATGATCAGAGAATCGTCAACAATCAATAATTTCATGAAGGCATATAGAGTCTGAATTCGCAGAATTGCCCACTCTCGGTGAGAACTTCGATGCATCCGCCAGCAGCATCTACGAATTTGGTTTTAACGATGTCCATGCCAACGCCGCGGCCGGAGTGAAGATCGGAGTCATCGGAGGTCGAGAAACCGGACTCGAAAATGCATTGGATGATTTGCTCGGTGCTAGCGGATTGGCCAGGTTTCAGAAGTCCGGCTTTTTCGGCACGTTCACGAATTTTTTCGAGGTCCAGACCACGACCATCGTCACGAACGGCCAAACCAAGCACGCCGGGAGCAGGAGCGGGTAAGGCATGAATCGAAATCTCAGCAGTTTCTGACTTACCAGCGGCTTTGCGCGTCTCGTCGTTTTCCACGCCGTGCGCCACTGCGTTACGTATAAGCTGCACCAATACATCTCGAATCAGATCTGTGCGACCATGGGCGAATGCGTGGAGTGCAAATTCATCGACGGTAAGGCGGGCCACTTTATCGAGATCAGCGGCTGCATTATGAACCAACTGACGAAGCTGTTCTGCCAAGACCGAGACGGGTGCTTGATTCGGCTGCGGAGCAGTGGAAGCCACGTGGAGATTACCCAACTTGCCGCGAAGGTTTTGTAGGTCATGGAGATCGCTGCGTAAGCCGGCTTGAGCCACTACGATGGACAAGAAATCGTCGCCAGTGAGTGTCTTGCGGGAGAGTAAGTCCTTAATTTTGGTTTCAAAGACGTGGGCCGCTTTCTGGAAATAATTCAATTGCAGCAGCGCCGCATTGCCCTTCAAATTGTGAACACTGCAATAGACAGTTTGCAGGCGACTGCGCAAGGCGTCATTCCGACCACCCGCAGCAGCAAAATCTTCGGCGCGTAGAGTCGTATTGATCGTTTCTAGCTCCTCAGTGGCCAGCTTGACGAATGCATCCAGTTCCTCCTGTGGGACGTGAACGATGCTGAGCAGGACCTGCATTTCGCGATCTTTTGTTTTCTCCGCCTCGCGAAGCTGAGTTTCCAATTCGACTTGTTTGGTCACGTCTCGGAGAGCGACAAACAAGCGTTCCACATTGCCATCAACTAAAATGCGGCGGAAAGAAAAACCTAGATACCGGGTGATGAAGCCACCTGCTGGATTTGGAAAGTTAACTTCTACGTCGGTAAGCGGATTAACGCTTAACACGGTCCGTTCTTTTCGGGAGGCATCAAACAGCAGATCAAAAAAGTCGCGAGAGCTGTTGAACATTTTCTCGGACAAATAGAGTTTCAAGATCGAGAATAGGCTAGTGCCAGCCAATTCCTGCTGGCGCAAAATCAATGGAGCCTCACGTGAGTGATAGTTTCCAATGATGCCCTCTTTATTGATAAGAAATAACCCTTCTTGGACTGTGTCCATGATGCGGTCAGTCTCATCTTTCGCTAGGGCCATCGAAGAAAGTTGCTCGCCATATGTTTTTTCGAGCGCACTGAGCGCGACCTCAGCACGTTGTCGTTGCTGAGAAACACGGTTGAACACGACCAGACATGGAATGAGACAAAGCGAGATCGAAGCCAAAACGATCAGCGCGTAGCGAAATGCGCCCGCAGAGGTCAGGCCGATCCCTACCAGCGATCCGACTAAAACTACGGATAGTATTATAAAGCCACCCGTGAGAGCTCGTGGGTCAATGGGGGGTTGATTTCCTAATTCGGGATGATTAACGGGGCTCATGGTGGCGC
>JBGSLX010000160.1:0-2667 GCA_041740475.1 Akkermansiaceae bacterium
AATATCATAGGTGAATTCGTATCGGGCTGGGCGTTGGTAGGCGTGAACGCTGGCGATCAGTCGGCGCGGCGATGCTGAATTTCCGAACACAAGCAGGCACTCATCAAGGCCTATAAAACCAACAGCTCGCGCGGCCCGAAGCTTGCCGAGCTCTATGAGGGGATCTACTAGACATTGGCCTACTGACTCAAAAAGCAACTCGCCTCCTGATCAGTGGACGCTGCGCATGTGTCGCGTTTCCCAGCGGAGCTGAATCATGAGGTGCCGGGTGCCACTGTGATGATGGATTCGACAGCGAGCCGAAATTATAGTTGCAAAACACATCGCGTGTAATACCGGTAATACCCATGATAACGATCTCCTTCAAAGTCAGTGAGGATGAGGCGCGCAGCATCCGCAAAATGGCAGAACAGCAACGTGTGAGTGTGTCCGAATACCTCCGCCGCCGGGCCACCGGATCCGTGGAGACGGCTCCGGTTGGAAAAATCCGCTGTGACATCACAGGAGCAGAGATTTTCGCTCCGCTTTCCGGAGGTCCCGCTCTTACGACGGAAACGGTGCGCCAAATGCTGGCGGAGTTCCCATGAAATACCTTCTGGATGTAAATGTGCTGCTCGCCTGGGGGTGGGCGGACCATAGCGAGCATCGTCGCGCGGCTTTATGGATCGCCGCCACCAAGGGGAAGCGGGGGGCCAAACTGATAACCTCAGCGATTCCGGAACTTGGTTTTGTGCGAGTATCCGTGCAGCGCAGCGCTGGGCGATTGTCGGTGGAGGATGCTGTAGGCACTCTCTCAGGCATGCTGCAATCCCTCGGCGGGCATCATTCCTTTCTGCCGGATGATCGCTCCTCTACCGCAGGTTTTCCACCTTGGTGTGGTTCCGATTCGCAAACCACCGATGCCCTTTTGCTCGCGCTAGCGCAAACTCAAGGATTGAAGCTTGCCACTCTGGATACCGGAATCCCGGGAGCGTATCTTCTTCCTTCTTCGTAGCACACACAGTTGGCGCGAGGCTCCAATCAGAAGCCGCCGATTCCACAAAATCTCCTGCTCACCCGTATCATTCGCGGTTGGAAACTCTTCGTATCGGGACATTGTCCATGCGGAGACTCAAGCTGTGAAAAACATCCACGATACTCCGCATGCGCGTCTCGATGCGTTCTGAGCTGGACGTTTGCCGGATGTTGTCGCGTTCGCGCATTCAGACGCTGATTCGCGAGCAATACATCATCGTCAACGGTCTGTCGGCCAGGCCGCGTGACGCGGTCAAAACAGGCGACTTGATCGGCATCGATATTTCCGAGACGGTGCCGCTGGATCCCGCTCGAATTCACTGAATCAAATGTGCGCCCAGCGATGGCCGTGAGGCGAAAATTTGCGGTGTGATCCCGGTCGCTTTTTCATATTCGGCGGCGAGTGTCGCAGCGATTTCAGCGGCTTTATCGGACTCGCAAAGTGTGACGGTGGAGCCGCCGAAGCCACCACCAGTCATGCGAGCGCCGATGACACCACCCTTTGGTCCGATCTTGCGGGCGATCTCGACCATGATGTCAAGCTCCGGGCAGGAGACCTCGAAGTCATCGCGCAGGGAATCATGGCTGGCGGCCATTAGCGGACCGAGTCCCTCGAAATCATTGCGGGCCAGCACGGCGGCGGCGTGGATCGTGCGTGAGATCTCACCGACGACGTGGCGTGAACGGCGGTTCACGGGCTCGCCGAGAGCGCTCCAGTTAGCCTGCACATCTTCCTCTGTCACATCGCGCCAAGAAGATTTCCCGAGCAAGGCCAAGCCGTCCTCGGTGTGCTTGCGTCGCGCCGCGTATCCGCCGTCTGAGAGCTCATGATGCACCATCGTGTTGGAAATGAGCACCGTGAGATCTGGATTTTCAAAAGGCACCATTTCCGGTTCGCCAGTCTGGCAATCGATCAGGACCAAGCGATTCGGTTTCCCGAATGCGGAGGCAAATTGATCCATGATGCCGCATGGTACGTGGGCAAAATCGTGTTCCGCCTTTTGGCACAGCAGCGCTTTTTCCTTGGTGCTGATGCGGGTATCAAGCAGCCCTTCAAGAAACGTCGCGGTCGCGCATTCGAGTGCCGCAGAAGATGAAAGGCCAGCGCCACCGGGCACCGATGAGAGAATGTAGGCATCGAATCCCGGGACGTGGTGACCACGGTCTTGGAAACCACGAATGACTCCGCGAATGTAGTTGGACCACTTCGGTGTGCCTTCTTGCTGCGGAACTGAAACGTCAAAAGTGGCGATGTCATCGTCGATGGCGGTGGCGATGCGGGCATCGGACGTGCCGTTTGCGCAGCCAGCAATCACGATGTAGCGATCAATCGCAAAGGGCATCACAAAGCCATCGCAGTAGTCAATGTGCTCGCCGATCAGGTTCACACGGCCGGGGGCCGCAGCAGTGATAGTAGCACTGGCGTTTAACCGGGCAAGCAGGCCGGATGCGGCATCGGAGACGAGGTCAGTGAGATTCGGGTTGATCTGGAGCATCGGGATTGGCGTTTTTAGAGTTGCGGCGGAGCCTGAATGCTCCGCCACGGCGCGGCAAGCATGAGAATTCCAGTTCGCTGGTTTTTTCGAGGCTTAAAGAAGCTCCGCAATTTGCACCGCATTGAGTGCTGCGCCTTTGCGGACTTGGTCACCGACG
>JBGSLX010000161.1:0-7162 GCA_041740475.1 Akkermansiaceae bacterium
GACCACGTCCACGTGATGGCAGAGGGCCGCATCGTCCGCTCCGGCGGGCCAGAGCTGGCGCTCGAACTCGAAAAAGACGGCTACGAATTCCTCAAAGAAGCCGCTCTCGCCTGATCCATATAAAATCTCAAATTCTCACTCGCCATGTCCTACGAAACTTCCACTGCCCTACTCGACGAAGAAACTCACGAAGCGATCAACATCGACCGCACCAAGGGAGACTTCACGTTTCCGGAGCGCAATAAGTTCGATGCGGGACGCGGGCTGACTGAAAAAACCGTCGATTACATTTCAGACGTCAAAAACGACCCGGACTGGGTGCGCGAGTTCCGTCACAAGGCGCTCAAAATTTTCTGGGACAAACCGACTCCCACGAATTGGGCGACCGAGGATCTCAATAGCATCAATTTCGACGAGATTCGCTATTACCTATCAGATGGCGAGAAGCCCAAGCGTTCATGGGACGACGTGCCAGCTGACGTGCTCGAAACTTTCGAGCGTCTCGGCATCCCGCAGCAAGAGCGCGCATTCCTCGCCGGCGTGGAAGCGCAGTTCGACTCCGAGGCCGCCTACTCGAACGTGAAGGAAGAACTCACCAAACAGGGAGTCATCTTCGTTACCTCCGCGGAAGGACTCAAGGAACACGAGGCAATTTTCCGTCCGTGGTTCGGCAAGGTGATCCCCACTGGTGACAACAAATACTCCGCGCTCAACAGCGCCGTGTTTTCCGGTGGATCGTTCATTTACATCCCGAAAGGCGTGAAGCTGAAACAGCCGCTGCAAGCTTATTTCCGCATCAACTCGGAGAGTTTCGGCCAATTTGAGCGCACGCTCATCATCGCCGACGAAGGCTCGGAAGTGATGTATATGGAAGGCTGCACCGCGCCGAAATTTGAGACCGCCACGCTGCATTCCGCCGTCGTCGAGTTGGTCGCATTGAAAGGTGCGAAGATACAATATGTGACCGTGCAAAACTGGAGCAGCAACGTCTTCAACCTAGTCACCAAGCGCGGCCTAGCCATGGAAGACGCAGAAGTCCGCTGGATCGACTGCAACATCGGCTCGCGCCTGACGATGAAATATCCCGGCGTGATCATGAAAGGCGAACGCGCGCGCGGCGAAGTCATTTCCATCGCCCTCGCGAACACCGGCCAGCACCAAGACACCGGTGCTAAAATGATTCACGCCGCGAACAACACCACCTCCAACGTCGTTTCCAAGTCGATCTCGGTCGGTGAAGGACGCGCCACTTACCGCGGCCAAGTCCACATTCCGAAACACCTCAAAGGGTGTAAAAACAACACCGAGTGCGATGCCTTGCTAATCAACAGCCACTCGCGCACCGACACCTACCCCGCCATCACCGTGCGCGGCAATCAGCACGCCACTCAGCACGAGGCATCCGTCTCCCAAGTCTCCGAGGAAATGCTTTTCTACATGCAACAACGCGGCCTCAACGAAGGACAAGCCATGTCACTCGCCGTCAACGGCTTCATCAACGACCTCGTCCGCGAGTTTCCAATGGAGTATTCCGTCGAGCTGAAACGGCTGATCGATCTGGAAATGGAAGGGAGCGTCGGATAAAAAATCTCGAAAATGAAAACCAAATTTACCTATTGGAAAGATGGTGATTACTACCTCGGTTATCTCGATGAATATCCTGAATATGAAACTCAGGGCGAATCACTCGAAGACCTGAAAGAACACCTCTTGGATCTCTATCAGGATCTTTCCACGGACGCCATCCCAGGTGTAATTCATCATGCGGAACTGACTATCGCATGAAGCGTGCGGACTTGATCACAAAGCTGCATCAGCTTGGTTGCGAATTCATCCGCATGGAGGCAAACACAACTGGTATCAGAATCAAATCACCAAAGTTTGCCAACCAGTCCCGCGCCATCGTGAAATCAAAGAGCACCTTGCCAAATCCATCATTAACAAACTGACTACGCTATAAGCAAATACCTCATCACCATCGAAGCGAATGTGCGTGAGGCGATTGAATTTCCTATCTCAAGGCTGCGCAAAGATGGTCAATCCATACCAACTCCTCATTCCCAACCCGCACTTTGCATAACGTATCCAGAGTATGACTTGCAGCTTATCACTTATCCGCCCAGCGAAACCAGAAGAGTATGCACTTCTTCAGGAGCAGGCAAAAAGAGGTTTGGACATGACACATGATGAACGGATGCAATTGGCAGAGAAGATGCGCCAAGCATATCTCGGTTACACCCCTGAATCCGCACCCAAAATCGCGAGAGTTTTCACAGTCGTAAATCCCAATACAGATCAAATTATCTCAAAGCACTTTTTCTAATTCCTTACGAGACCGACTTTTCCCAATGACCACTACTTTTCCCACTTGGTTCGCCGACCGCCAACAAGCCGCACAAACACGCTACTCATCCATTCCCGCGCCGAAACGCGGCGATGAAGCATGGCGTTTCTCGAACATCAAGCAGCTCGATTTCTCAGGCTTCACTCGTGGCGCGGGTGTCTCGCCCGCCGCCGATCTCATCGCCCGCTCGACCGGCCTAGAAAAACCAGCCGCGAAGTTGATCTTCATCAATGACGTGCTGGTTCACTCGGAATCCACCTTGCCAGATGGCGTGATTTGCCTGCCCCTCGCCGAAGCGCTCGTCGCCCATAGCGATCTCGTCGCGGCGCATTTCATGAAACAGGAAACTCGCCTCGGCTCCGCAAAGTTCGCCGCATGGCATGAAGCATCCGTCACCAATGGGCTCTTCGTTCACACTCAGGACGGCATCGAAATCGAAGGCTCCATCGAGGTGCATCACTGGCTTTCCGGCAAGGACACCGTGATTTTTCCCCACACCTTGGTCGTCACCGGGAAATCCTCGAAAGTCCGCGTAATCGACATTTTCCGATCGGATGATGACATCTCTCCCGGTCTGGTCATTGCGTTCAATGACCTCTCAGCGGGGCAAAATTCCCAGCTCGACTACGTCGCGGTACAGGCTCTCAACGAAGTCACTCGCATCATCCAAATCAACGAAACGTCCTCTGCTCGCGATGCTTCAGCGAAAGGCTTTATCCTCAATACTGGCGCGTCATGGGCACGCAACGAATGCCTTTCGCGCCTCGAAGGTGCTGGCTCGCGCTCCGACATGCTCTCGGTTTCAGTCCCCGCCCGCGAGCAGGAATACGACCAACGCACCTTCCAACATCACGTCTCGCCCGGCGCTTACTCGGATTTGTTATATAAAAACTCACTTTATGATAACTCCAAGACCATTTTTTCTGGTCTCATCTGTGTGGACAAAGAAGCGCATCACACCGATGCCTATCAGACCTGCCGCAACTTGCTAATGAGCAACACCTGCGAGGCAAACTCGATGCCCGGTTTGGAAATCAATGCCGACCAAGTGAAATGCTCGCACGGCTCCACTTCATCGCAGATTCACGACGATGAAATCTTCTACCTACAAGCACGCGGCATCGATCCCGTCAGCGCACGCCAGCTCATCGCACGCGGGTTTTCAGTTGAGGTCGTCCAGCGCATCGGCGACGAGGCGACTGAAGAATTTGTGCTCAGTTTCATCGACGATAAGTTCGCCCAAATCGCCACAGGCGGGGCGTGAGTGGCGGCAATTCGCATCCACGGTGGTGGTCAAGACACGACAGTCGCGCTTCTCACATCATCCGCCGGCAACGACGGTGGTTCTAATCGGCGTCGGCGTCTAAAGGTAGCTTTCACGCGTTGAGACTGAATCATGTAGGTGCCCCAGATGACCAGCCTTACTGCCTCAGTACCGATTCCAGTGGCACTGCCCGTGGATTTGTCGATGTTTACTAAGCCACTTTCAATCCACACAAGCAATCCGTTCGCCAGAAGGATCCATACGGAGATTCCGATGAACACCCAGGGAAACGATGTTCGGCGGCGGAACAATAAAACCAACTGGAGAATTGAAAGCGCCATGGTCAACGCATTGAAAAACGAGCCGGTAAAATAGTACAGGTGCCATCCGCCTAAACTTGCTTCCACTGCAAGTGTGGAAGCGATATCGTTGAGATTGTTAGTCTGTTCGATGAATCGGTAGAGGCACGCCAGCGGAAGACATATACATGCGATGATCGGAATTATGAGCCAACCCCCTAAGCCGACAGGATCTAGTGGTTGCGCTTCCCGCGGACTCGGATTCCAAAACCATATGCCGATCAAAAGCATGATACCTATCAATGCTCCCAAAACCGATCCACTCGCGATCAGCATGATACCCAATGAACGCTCAGATTTTACCGCATTAGGGTCAATTTCTCCTGTATCATTGCCTTCGGCGCTTTTAGCACCCTGTTTGAAATTCCAGAGTTGAAGAGAAAGATTCGTCTTTAGGCCGTCCATCGCGGTGCGATGCTTTTCGTAGTCCGATATGTTCACCACGTTTGAAAGCGAACGATAATCGAACTCCATGATGATGCTCTTATCTTTCTTTTTCGTCGATGAGCGGTATTGAAATGCAGGATCATCTATAGAGAACGTGTCTTCTTTCACTTTCCAATCGGTTGGCAAATTCACATTCACCGTATGGTGAACTCTCAATGGAAACGTGTGCGCCAACGGTTGGGTGCGTTCGTCATACTCTGGAAATGACAACCGCGATTTCAGATAGTCTGCCGACACCCACACGCTCCATTGCTGCTTTTCTTCCGACCATTTCCAGAACTCGGGAATTCGATAACGTTCTTTGATTTGGATGCGGTTGGTTTGCTCGTCATCGTTAACTTCGACAGGGGCAACACTTTTGATACCCGGAAAGGAGTCAGCGTAAAAACTAACGTAATTTTCATTTGCTTCGTCCTTAGGCGTGCCAGCGAAATAGGATCTGAGCATATCCGCCTCTTTTCCGGTAGCCACAGTCTCCACAGTTAAATCAGCCCCCTTGTATCCTTCGTCCACGCTATAAGTGTCCCGCACCGTTGTTTCTCCCGAATCGAGAGATTGTTTTGGCATTCGCATGAGCGACCTCGCGCCGGGCCGCACCACAAACATGAAACCATAGTCTGGTGTGTGAATTTCATCCAAGGGACCGCGTCGGTAGGTTTCCGTAGGGTCCAGCATGTAATCTCGGCCCTCGAATTTCAGGTGAACGACCAGATGGTTGAAAGCAGAATGTCCCGGAAGGTAAGACTCCAGCGCATGGGTAGAAGTGGTGTTCACTAGTGCGGGTGCAGCATCATAACCAAGTTCGCGCAGGATTGCCACGGCAAGGACGCTCTTGTCTTTACAATCGCCGAATCGCCTCCGACATATCTCTTCTAAGGAATACGGTTCATGGGTATGTGCCCCAAAAAAACTGCCGAGATAACGGATGTTTCGCTGCACCCAAGCTAAGGCGGCGACTACCTTTTCCGCATCTGTTCCTGAAACGCTACGGATTTGTTCACACAACGCCACGACTTCATCCGGTAATTCTTCTTTTTTTGTAAATAGTGGCAAAGCCCATTCGCCAAATGATGACCAATTGCCATAATCCGAATATTCCAGCCACGGGTAATCAAAGGTCCAGATAGGTGTATCTACTTCCGGCGGAATTCTCGGCACATCGTGCTGCTCCCATAATAGTTCATGCATTTCGCCCACTTCGTGGCGTTCAACCTCCTTTCCTTCGCTACCATGTATTTTCCACTGTATATTGCGTTCGTGCGGATCCCATAGTAAGCGACGTCGTACATGATCCACAGGAGTGCTGTATCCTAGCCGACAGAAGCGATGCACATGACCCTTGAAAACAGGATTCATGCCTCGGGTGGTAAACGCGTATGAAAGCACATCACCGGGTCTGATATCTTCAAGTATGAATAAAGCGGTCAGCTCTCCATCATACAAGCTTTCGTCCATGCCCTCCTCGCGGCGCAACGTCTCGATTTTTATATCGGGCAACCGGTTCTGTTTTTCTCCGTTCCGCTCGATCACCAGTTCGTGCATGATCAGCGTTTCATATTCAGGCTTATAATTTATATCCAACTGGGAGAACTCCTCAACGCCGGATTCGTTCAGCAGTTTGACCACGAATCGCTCGTAGTTTTCGCCGGTCTCGGCGTTGGATTGCAGATCAATTGAATGATAGTGATACGAGCCATCTCCAGCCTTTTGCCAAGTGGTTTTCCCGGGCAAGACCCAATCGGATGCAACCTGCCTCAGCACCTCTGACATGCTAGTTTCGGCTGGGAAAAACCAAGCCATAACTATCATCGCCACAATCCGTAGGAACATGCGCGTGTCTAAATGACCCCGGATACGGTGCGCAACCTTCATTTCGGTATCGTCCGTGACGTGTTTCGCATTGCCGCACTGCGCAACTATGGGCAAGCTCTCGCGCAATGGCCAATCCGCACGATCATCCCACAGCGCTCAAGGACCTTCAGGACTCGATTTATCGGGAAAAAGTTCTGCGCGCCCGCGCGATGACACCGGAAGAACGGTTTGACGCTGGATTCGAAATCACCAACGAAAGCTTTCAGCGCATGCTGTTTGGAGCGATGTGGCAATTGGAGCTTGATGACATCACCTTAGGCTGGCGAGAGGTGGAGCGGCGCTTGAAGCGCCTCCGACACGCACAGGAGCATCGTCGATACACCACCAGCATACCGATCCAGAATTGATCCTATGACCATCGAAGAAATTGCCGTTGCCGTGATCAAAGCGTGCGAGTCTGTGGGTGTGGATCACATGGTCACTGGCGCATTTGCCTACAATTATTATGGCATCCCACGCTCCACGAAGGATTTCGATGTCGTGGTGGATGTGCGTCAAGGTCGCGGAATTCCCGAAATTATTCACAGCTTAGATGGCATGATTAAGTTCAACGATCAGGTTCAGTTTGACACACTGACATGGGGTCGTCGGCACATCGGACGGGCGAAAGAAGGACCCGTGTTTCAGGTGGAACTTTTCGAGTTGTTTGATGATGCGTTTGTCACAGAGCAGTTCAGCCGACGTCGGCAGTTGCGTTCCGCCCAGTTACAGCACACCATCTGGCTGCCCACCGCTGAGGACATCATCGCCCAGAAAATCCGCTGGGGGCGCTCGAAGGATCTTGATGACGCTCGCGACGTGCTCGCCGTTCAAGGCCCCGAAACTCTTGATATGCCATACATCGAAAACTGGTGTGCCACTCACGGCACATCCCAG
>JBGSLX010000162.1:0-11590 GCA_041740475.1 Akkermansiaceae bacterium
TCATGTTGGCGATTACTTTACGGTTTTCCGCACAGAGGCGGTGGTATTTGTTGTTCACAGTCAGTTTGTTGTAAAACCAGACTGAACAAATCCCCGCCTCTGCCAATCTAACGATTATTCGCTAACAATCTGAAACCGCCCACTTCTCAGTATTCACATTAACGAATAAAGGGTGGTCGATGACAGAGTGGGAATGGCGGCTGGTTTTTGTGGTCCGAAATTATGGTGTGGCATTTTGTAAGTGCCATGGATCGTGCAGGCGGCTTGAAGCCACCGCTGCGGGATATGGCTCGCCGGAGGGAGCCACTCCGGGGCTTATAACGAGGTGCGGGTCGCCCGTGTTGTAATATTGACCGCAAATCTGGCAGCCGTGAGCACATGAAAAATTACACGATTCTCGTGAGGCATGAGAAATGAGAAGACGTTTTTCTTGCCAGCGAGTTTATTGAACAAAACGCATCACACCGCGCGTATTGCAGACACTCTTGCCTCAGCACCATAGGCTTTTTGATGAATGAATCCGTGTCACCTGATCTCCCACGCCTTACTGGTCACTTTTTTCACGGTATCATGTGCGATGAATTCGGGGACGTCTTCGATACCCACATCGATTCCGCCGGATTGGAAGAACGCCGGGGCTTTTCCGGTGGCCTCTCCGACCAAAGATCTTTCCCGTTGGTGGGGGCGTTTTGAAGATCCTACGCTCAATCGGCTGATCTCCTCGGCGCTGAAGGACAACCCGGACATCATCACCGCCAGCGCCCGCATCCGTGAGTCCCGAGCTCGCCGAGACGCGGAGTTTTCCGGTCTTTTTCCCAGACTCGATGGCGGCGTTTCCACCAACTCTCGCAGCACCGATTTCGATCCCGGCCCGAGAACTTCAGGAACCTCCTACTCGGCGAATATCAATGCCTCATGGGAGGTCGATCTTTTCGGCGGCAAGCGCAGCGCGGTGCAGGCCGCAGCCGCAAATCTCGGTGCCGCTGGCGAAAATCTCAACTCCGTGCATGCCTCGCTGGCCGCAGAAATTGCCAGCACCTACACATCACTTCGCGCCGACGAAGCACGCCTCACGGTCCTGAATAGCAACGTCGCAACCCGCGAGCAAACCGCGCAGCTCGCCTCATGGCGACAACAAGCAGGCGAAGCGGATTCGCTCGAATCCAGCCAAGCACTCAGCAGCCTGGAATCCGCACGCGCCGCCATTCCATCGCTCGATCAAGCCATCGCGCAAAATCGCAACCAACTCGCGCTTCTTGCAGGTCGCGAACCTGGCTCACTGGACTCGATGCTCAGCGGCGGCAAAGGCATCCCCTCACCGCCAGATCGCCTCGCCATCGGCATTCCTGCGGATGTGTTACGCCAGCGGCCCGACGTGCGACTCGCGGGTTATCAAGTTCTAGCGGCGGCTGCGAACACACGCAGCGCAGAAGCCGAGCGCTATCCATCGCTCAATCTATCAGGTTCGATGGGACTCAACACGATCCGCGCGCGCGATTTTTTCAACCCGGAAACCACCGCTGCCAATCTAGCCACCAGCTTGACATCACCAATATTCGACGCCGGGCGCATCCGTGCGGGCATTGAGGCTGCCGATGCGGTCGAGCAACAAGCCATCGAAAATTACCGCTCCGTCGTGCTAACCGCTCTTGCTGAAACTGAAAACGCGCTGATTGCTTGCCGACGTTCCGCCGAGCGCCTCACTCTGCTAGAGAAAGCCACCCAGCTCGCACGCGAATCGGACGAACTCGCACGCCAGCGCTACGAGGCGGGGGAAATTGATTTCCTCGATGTGCTGGATTCACAGCGCACGCTGCTCAACTTGGAGGACAATCTGCTCAACACCCGCCGCGACCGCACCACGTTTTACATCCGCCTCTATCAGTCGCTCGGCGGCGGCTGGTCACCCCAATCCTGACTTATGCCCAAAACGCAATCTAACGAAGACCTCGCCGCCATCGTCCAAACGGGCAAATCTCGTCCCATCCGCAAATGGATATTCATCGGCACGGCACTCGCCCTACTCGGCGGTGGCGCATGGTTTTATTTCAAAGGCCAAAAGCCGGAAAACGGCAAACCGGAATACGTCACTGAAAACGCGAAACTCGGCCAAATTTCACTCATCGTCAGCGCAGCGGGAAACCTCGCGCCCATCAACCAAGTGATCATCGGTTCCGAGCTTTCTGGTACGATTGTCGAAGTGCATGTCGATACCAATGACATCGTGAAAAAAGACCAGTTACTCGCCAAGCTGGATACCACCAAACTCGGCCAACAGACCGAACGCAGCCGTGCAGCGTTGCTCGTCACCAAAGCGAGAGTGAGTCTCGCTCAAGCCACTCTGGAGGAAGCAAAAGCCGCACTCGCCCGCCAAGAGGAACTCCACACGTTAAGCAACCAACGCACTCCATCGCGCGCCACGATGGAAACCTCGCGCGCCACAGTCGCCCGCGCCACTGCCGAACTCGAAAGCGCGCATGCTTCCGTGGCCGGCGCCGAGGCGGAAGTGCGAGCCTTCGAACGCGATCTGCAAAAGGCCATCATCCGCTCACCTGTGGACGGCGTGGTGCTCGCCCGCTCGGTGGAAGTTGGGCAAACAGTCGCCGCTTCTTTCACGGCTCCCACGCTTTTCACCATCGCCGAGGATCTCAAGAAGATGGAGTTGCAGGTTTCCGTTTCCGAAGCAGACATCGGACGCGTCGAGGCTGGCCAGACCGCCACTTTCAGCGTCGATGCCTGGCCCACGCGCAGCTACACAGCTCTGGTCAAAAAGGTCGCCTTCGGCTCTAACAACAACCAAACCGCAGGAGGCGGTGGAGGCGGCAACAATAACGCCGCTGCTTCAGGCGTGGTCACCTACAGCGCCGAGCTGGAAGTCGCCAATGAAGACCTCTCACTGCGCCCTGGAATGACAGCCACGGTCGATATCGCGATCGTCGATAAACGAAACATCCTCGTCGTGCCGAACGCCGCGCTGCGCTTCGATCCGGTGGCCGCCGCGCAAATTGGCAAACCTGCTGAATCCGACCGCACGCTCGTGCAAAGCCTTTCGCCCGGTGGCGGCCGCCGCTGGCGCGGTGCCCCACCTCCCAAAGCCGGTTCCACCAGCACCGAACCTCACGTCTGGATCCTCCAAAACGGCGAGCCTTTCGAAATCAAAGTCACCCCCGGCATCACCGACGGACGCACGACCGAAGTCACTAGCGGCGAACTCACCGCAGACACGCCAGTCATCGTCAGCATCAAGCCCAAGCCTTCCAAATGAGCAGTGAAAATCTCATCGAACTTCGTGGTTTGACCAAAACTTACGGCTCGGGCGACGCCGCGTTTATGGCGCTCCGCGGTGTGGATCTCGACATTCACCGTGGCGAATTTCTTGCGGTCATGGGTCCGAGCGGATCGGGGAAATCGACGCTGATGAACATCCTCGGCTGCCTCGATAGCCCGACGTCTGGTTCCTATCGTTTCAAAAACATCAGCGTGCAAACGCTCAACAAAGACCAGCGTTCACTCATCCGCCGCCACGCGCTCGGATTCATTTTTCAAGGCTTCAACCTGCTCGCCCGCACCTCAGCGCTTGAAAATGTCGAGCTGCCACTTCTTTACCGCGGGTATTCGCGCAAGCAACGCCACCAAATGGCGCACGAGGCGCTCGCGAGCGTCGGCCTGCCCGACAAGGAGCGCAACACACCGGCAGAACTCTCCGGCGGCCAGCAACAACGTGTCGCCATCGCTCGCGCCATCGTCACCCATCCAGACACGCTTTTTGCCGATGAACCGACCGGCAATCTGGATACCAAAACCACCGTCGAAATCATGAATCTGCTGCAAAAACTCAACTCCGAGCGCGGCATTTCCATCATCATGGTGACGCACGAGGACAACGTCGCCGATTATGCCAAACGCGTGATTCATGTTAGAGACGGATTGATTTCCGGCGATCTCATGAACCAGAAATGATTTCCGAACTCTGCCATCTATGATGTTTATCCAAACGCTCATTAACGCCATGCTCATCGCGCTGCGAGAAATTCGCAGAAATATCATGCGTTCATTTCTAACCGTGATCGGCATCGTCATTGGCGTGGCTGCTGTTATTACCATGGTCACTCTGGGACGCGGCGCCACCGAGGCCGTCAAAGGACAAATTTCGAAAATGGGCAGCAATTTGCTCATTTTGCGCCCGGGTCAGGGCTGGGGCGGTTGGGGAGCTCCCCAGTTCAGCATCCATGATGTGGACGCCATCCGCGATCAAGTGCCAGGCATCAACTCGCTCGCACCCTTCGTGCAAACGAACATCAAGCTCGTCTATCAGGAAAACGACCGCAACACAGACATCCAAGGCACCACAGACAATTACTTCAAAATCGCTAACTGGGAACTGAGTATGGGCCGTTTTTTCACCGCTACCGAAGTGGAAGAAGCCGCGCCCGTCTGCGTCATCGGGGAGACGATCCGCAAAGAATTGTTTGGCGAGGATGTTGATCCCATCGGCGAAAAAATTCGTGTCAAAGCACTTTCATTGGAGGTCGTCGGAGTGACGGCGGTAAAAGGCCAAGGCGGCTTCGGTGATGATATGGATGACAATATTATCACTCCATACACCACCATGCTGCGCCGCATGAGCGGTCGAGGAAACGGCAACAATATCAGCCAAGTGATGATCTCCGGACAGGATGGCTACCCCGGTGCCAATATCGTTGCAGACGTCAGTTCGCTGATGCGCGAGCGCCGCAAGATCGGAGCCAATGAGGAAGACAACTTCAACGTTTTCGACTCTCTACAGCTCGCCGATGTCATCAGTTCCAGCACCCAAGTCATGACATCTTTGCTCGGTGCGGTGGCAGGAGTCAGCCTGCTTGTCGGCGGCATTGGCATCATGAATATCATGCTGGTTTCCGTTACCGAGCGCACGCGCGAGATTGGAATCCGCCTCGCCATCGGAGCACGCGCACGCGAGGTGCTCTGGCAGTTCCTGGTCGAGGCGGTGACACTCTCATGCGTCGGTGGCATTACTGGCATCATCCTCGCTTACTTCTTGTGCGACCTGCTGGCTGGAACCGTCGGTGCGCCATTTATCTTCGATCCGAAAATCAACATCATCGCCTTTGTGTTTTCAGCAGCCATCGGCATTTTATTCGGTTTCATGCCGGCACGACATGCCGCTAGCCTTGATCCCATCGAGGCACTTCGCCATGAATGAAGCCGCCACACTCCGCTCCCCATGAATGCTTTATCGACCCCATTGGACTACTCAGAACTCGGCCTCGAAGTTCCCATCGCGGAAATTGACAAAGCGCTGCGCAAACTCTGGGACCAAGATGAGGCGCGCACGAATGCCTCACTGATCAATCTGGTCGTCTTTTCCGAAAAACCCGGAGCTCTGCTCGAAAACTCCGCGATCATTCGCGAGCTCACTCGCGATCAAGCATGCCGCGCGATCCTTGTAGAAATCAACACCGCAGAGCCGCTGCCCACATTGCGCTCGTGGATCACCGCTCACTGCCACCTCGCCCACGGCCTGAAATCCGTTTGCTGCGAGCAAATCGCGTTCTATCTAACGGGCGTCGTCACCGGACGTTTTCGCAACACGGTTTTCGCCCATCTGAACTCGGATTTGCCGCTGGTCTTCTGGTGGCAAGGCGAGCTCTCGGACATCCTCACCGAGCGTCTCGTCAGCGTGATGGATCGCCTGATCATCGACAGCTCGGCATGGGCGAATTCTTCTGCTTCGTTCCGTCGCATCATCGAAACTGCGGCCGCGAAGCGTGACTTGATCCTCCAAGACCTTGAATGGACGCGCACTTGGCAGTTTCGCGTGGGCATCGCCAGCCTCTTCGATGCCACCGCCGCGCAACGGATGCTGCCAGAAATCGACACGGTGGAAATTATCTATCATCCGGCTCACCGCAATGCCGCACTGCAATTGCTCGCTTGGCTCGCGGAGCGGGCAAGTTGGCAGAACAGCCGCAGCGTATCGGGTAAGATTGAATTTCAGTCCGCTACGAAGAAACGCATTGAGGTCAACTTCGTAGAAGACGATGCCGCACCGGCGCTTTCTTCACTCACCTTGCGCGCCGGTGAGTCGTTCGCCGCAATCAGCCAGCCACCGCGATCCACCCACGTCCATCGCCAGCTCAAGACGCCAGTTTATCAAGTCAGCTCACTGGCACCGATTGATCCGTCATCCACCGGGGATTTGGTCTCGCTGCAATTGGCGCGTGGCGGAAGGAACTCATTGTTCCAAAAGATTCTGCCGCATTTCATCGCCTTGCTCGATGCATGAAAAAAGCCGTCCCGGTTTCCCGGAACGGCTTCGTGAGTTGAGCGGACCGAAGATTACTTCTTCTTCGCGACCTTTTTCACTGCCTTCTTCGCAGCTTTTGCCACAGGCGCGTTTTCGCGTTCGTCTTCTATCGCTGCTTGAGCGGCAGCAAGGCGGGCGACCGGCACGCGGTATGGCGAGCAGGAAACGTAGTTCAGGCCGAGGTGATGGCAGAACTTCACCGAGTCTGGATCGCCACCGTGCTCACCACAAATGCCGAGCTTGATGTTCGGGCGAGTGGCGCGGCCTTTGGTGACCGCTGTCTCCATCAACTGGCCGACACCAGTGACGTCGAGCGAAGCAAATGGGTTCTTTTTGAAGATTTCGTTCTCGGTGTAAGGCATCAAGAACGAACCCATGTCGTCCCGGCTGATGCCAAGAGCGGTCTGGGTGAGGTCGTTAGTGCCGAAGCTGAAGAACTCGGCTCCTTTGGCGATTTCGTCAGCGGTGAGCGCACCGCGTGGGACTTCGATCATCGTGCCGACTTGGTAGTCGAACTTCACTTTTTTCTCAGTCATCACTTCGGAGGCTACCCGGTGGACGATTTCCGCTTGGAGATCGAACTCCTTGCTGAAGCCGACCAGCGGGATCATCACTTCGGGTTTCACCGGGATTTTCTTCTTCACCACATCCGCAGCCGCTTCGAAAATCGCGCGGGCCTGCATCTCGGTGATTTCTGGATAGGCGATGCCAAGGCGGCAGCCGCGATGGCCGAGCATCGGATTGAACTCATGCAATTCGTGCACTCGCTGCATGATGCTTTCCACGGTGACGCCGATCTTGCGGGAGAGATCCATTTGCTGCTCCTTGCTGTGTGGCAGGAACTCGTGGAGCGGCGGGTCGAGCAAGCGAATGGTCGCAGGCATACCTTTGAGCTGCGTGAAAATACCTGTGAAGTCTTCGCGCTGGAATGGCAGCAGTTTTGCCAAAGCTTCGCGACGTGCTGGCTCGTTGGTCGCCAAGATCATCTCGCGCATGGCATCAATGCGGTCACCGTCGAAGAACATGTGTTCCGTGCGGGTGAGGCCGATTCCGGTGGCACCGAATGCCATCGCGATGCGGGTTTGCTCTGGGGTGTCCGCATTGGTGCGCACGCTGAGCTTGGTCGCCTTCTCACACCATTCCATGAGTTGGAGGAAGTTGCGGAATTTCTCGGTCTTACGAGCGGCTTTGTCGTTGCTGACAATGCCGGTGATGATTTCCGAAGGAGCGGTCTTGAGCTGGCCACCGAAGACCACACCCGAGGTGCCGTCGATGGACATGAAGTCGCCTTCTTTGAAAACTTCGCCGGAGACCGTGACAGTCTTTTTGTCATAGTCGATGTCCACAGCAGAAGCTCCGCAAATGCAGACCTTGCCCATCTGGCGGGCAACAAGAGCCGCGTGTGAAGAAACTCCACCTTTGGCGGTAAGGATGCCCTCGGCAGCGATCATGCCGCGAAGGTCTTCCGGTGAAGTTTCATTGCGGACGAGCAGAACCTTCTCACCCCGCTCAGCAGCAGCCGCAGCGCGATCCGCATTGAGGTAAATTTTACCCGATGCGGCACCAGGTCCGGCGGGCAATCCTTTCGCGAGTTCCTTGGCTTTCTTCACCTCAGCAAGGTCGAAGATCGGAGCTAGCAGTTGATCGAGTTGATCAGCCGGATTGCGCAGAACAGCGGTTTTCCAATCGATGAGTTTTTCGTTCACCATGTCAGCCGCGAACTTGAGTGCGGCCGCAGCGGTGCGTTTGCCGTTCCGGGTTTGCAGCATGAACAGATTGTCTTCCTGCAACGTGAACTCGACGTCTTGCACGGCTTTGAAATGCTTTTCGAGAATCGCGCGCACCTTCATCAGTTCTGCGAAGGGCTTCGGCATTTTCTTCTTCATCAGCGAGACGGGCTCGGGCGTGCGCACACCGGCGACGACGTCTTCACCTTGGGCGTTCACGAGGAACTCGCCATAAAATTCATTCACGCCATTGGCTGGGTTGCGGGTGAATGCAACGCCGGAACCGGATTTGTCGCCGGTATTGCCATAGACCATCGCTTGCACGTTCACCGCTGTGCCCCACTCTGCAGGGATGCCGTATTTGCGGCGATAGACGATCGCGCGGTCGTTCATCCATGAGCCGAACACCGCACTGGCTGCGCCGCGAAGTTGGTCCCATGGATTGGTTGGGAAGCTTTTCCCCGTGCGCTCTTTGACGAGTGCTTTGAAACGCTTGACCAACTCTTGTTGATCCTCAGCAGTTAGATAGGAGTCCACAATCTCCTCGCCGTATTTTTCGTGTTTGAATTCATCAATGACGACTTCGAATGGCTCGTGATCTTCGCCTTCGAGTTTCTGCACGCCGAGCACGACGTCACCATACATCTGAACGAAGCGGCGGTAGCAGTCCCACGCGAAACGCTCATTCTTGGTGCTGGCGGCGAGCGATTTGACGGTCTCGTCGTTGAGACAAAGATTGAGGATCGTGTCCATCATGCCAGGCATCGAGTCGCGCGCGCCGGAGCGGACAGCCACGAGGAGCGGCATGCCTTTGGCGTCGCCAAATTTGCAGCCCATGATTTTTTCCATGTTGACCACGCCTGCTTCCATTTGTGCCTGCAGCGAGGCTGGATAGGTTTTTTTATTGGCGTAAAAGTACGTGCAAACCTCAGTGGTAATCGTGAATCCCGGAGGCACGGGTAAATCGATGCGGGTCATTTCTGCGAGGTTGGCACCTTTGCCTCCAAGCAACGCTTTCATGCTGCCATCACCGTCAGCCTTGCCGGCTCCCCAGGTGTAAACGTATTTGGTTTTATTGTTAGGGGACTTGCTCGCCGCCTTAGTGGCGCTTTTTTTGGCGGCCGGCTGGGCGGCCTTTTTCTTAGTAGCCATCGTATTGATAGTTTGGGTGGAATTGAGCGCAATCGCTGGGTTCCCCGGGGAAAACTCTCCCCGAAATGCGAAACGCGCGGGAAGCTACGCGTTCGACACAGTTGCTGTCAATCAACCAAATGAAGCTCCACGGCGTGAATTTCTATCGACTATAACTATAATCATCGCAGTGGGCGTTGAGTCGATGAGACCGATGAATTTTTAACCCACCACGAGCTATTACACCACCTCTCAACGCAACCCGCGTAGCAGCAATTCTGCGTTCGTTTTAGTCGCTTTGAGGTTACTCAGCAACGTCTCAATCGCATCGCCGATCGGCAGTCCGGCGAGTTGGCGGCGCAAGTCCACCACCTTGAGAAATTCATCCGGATGATAGAGTCGGTCATCATTGCGTGTGCCGGATTGCGGAATGTGGATAGCGGGGAAAACACGGCGCTCAGCGAGTTCGCGGTCGAGCTTAACCTCCATGTTGCCAGTGCCTTTGAATTCTTCAAACACCACATCATCAAGCCGACTTTCGGTCTCAACTAGCGCTGTTGCGAGAATGGTAAGCGAGCCGCCTTCTTCAACGTTCCGGGCAGTGCCGAAAAATTTTCGTGATTTCTGCAACGCAACCGGGCTCACCCCGCCGGAACCGATAGGGCCACTGCCCTGCATTGCCGAGTTGTGCCCGCGCGCCAGACGAGTGAGACTATCTAGCAGAAGTATCACATCCTTGCCTTGTTCCACCAATCTCTTGGCGCGCTCAATCACCAAATCCGCCACCTGCGCGTGACGCCGAGGTGACTCATCAAATGTCGAAGCATAAACACGCGCACCGACAGTTTCTTCGAAATCCGTGACTTCCTCTGGCCGCTCGTCCAGCAGCAAAACAATCAGTTCAGCCTCTGGATGATTCTGGCGAATGGACCGCGCGATTTGTTTGAGCAAGATCGTTTTCCCACCACGCGGCGGTGCGACGATGATGCCACGTTGACCCTTGCCGAGTGGGGCGATGAGGTCGATGACACGCACGCCTAGAAAATCAACGCCCTCGCCTTCGAGGTGAATGCGTTGGTCAGGAAACAGCGGAGTAAGTTTATCGAACTCTTTAGGAGACTGATAGGTTTCCGCAGGAGTGCCCTCAACTTCGATAGCCTCGGAAGCGGTGAGATATTTGTCACGCTCACGAGGAGCGCGGACACGCACTTTGATCATTTGACCGACGCGCAGAGATAAATCACGGACGATGTTTGAGCCAAGATGGATATCGTCAGGACCCGGCCGAAAGCTGCGCTCTGGATCGCGGATGATCGAAAAATTATCCTTAGCCTGCTCAATCACACCCTCGCAAACCAACCCAACGCCCTCGTAACTATAATAACACAAGAGTTCATATATCAGTTGGCTCTTGAGAAGACCGCCGGGAATGCGCACCGGCAACGACTCGGCAAGTTCTTGAAGCTCTGACAGCGGCTTCAACCGGAACTGGTTGATGTCGATGGATGCTGGAATGACAGGTTGTGATTTGGTGTCCGGTGGCGGACCAGCGGAATCAGTATCAGAAGCGGTAGTGAGACTCATGAGAAATGTTTGAGAGAAACGGCGTATTTGAGATCGGATGGTGGACTGCGGGCCTTCGTTCCAGAAGACTACATCCGCAAGGGAAATTTTTTCCTGAACGGGGAGTTGAGCGGCGAGAATCGCCTCAATGAGCGAGTCTTCAAACCCACCGCGAGCCTTCAGCCGCCGGATCTGGGTGGCCCGTGTGGAAGCCACCACGATCACTTGGTCTTGGCCGAAATCGAAGCCCTTTTCAAAGAACAACGGAACGTCCGCGATGAACAACCCCGCGCTCCGTTTAGCAGCCGACTCCATCGATGCAAGACATTCCTGTTTCACACGGGGGTGCAGGATATTCTCCAAACGCAGTCGCGCAGAATCATCTGTGAAAACGCGACCACGCAGGAAATGACGGTCAATGCGACCTTGTGCATCGAGTGCCTGAACGCCGAATGCCTCCGCGATGATTGATGAGACTTCTTCATCGCCATCTAACATTCGATGGACTGCCGCATCACAATCGAAAATCACGCTATGTGGTAGGAACTCACGTATAAACCGGCAAACCGTCGATTTCCCCGAGGCAATCCCGCCCGTCAATGCCATCACTTGCATGAATCAACATCACCAGCAGCTATCGCGGATGCAAGAATCAAGATCATCGAACATCGCCTAACGAACTCATCGCAACGAGTCTGCACTGAATTTCCCACCCAAGAAAAAAACTCGGAGGCACATCGATATGCACCCCCGAGTTGTTGAATTGAACGCTTAGCTGTTACCCGCTCACAGCGGGGGCAAAACACCATCGAGGTTTTCAGCACCACCACCACCAACAGCGGTGGGGATTGTAGCACCCGCA
>JBGSLX010000163.1:0-7164 GCA_041740475.1 Akkermansiaceae bacterium
CGCGTTGTTGGTGTGCAATGTGCCAAAGACCAGCAAGCCAGTTTCGGCAGCGGTCAAAGCCAGTGAAATGGTCTCGAGGTCGCGCATTTCCCCGACCAGCACGATGTCCGAGTCCTCGCGCAAAGCAGCGCGTAGGCCGTCGGCGAATGAAGGTGTCTGAATCGGCACCTCGCGCTGGGTGATGATGGATTTTTTATTCGAGTGCACAAACTCGATGGGCTCCTCCACCGTGATGATGTGGCGGTTGAAATTGATGTTGATGTAGTCAAGCAGCGCCGCGAGCGTGGTGGATTTGCCCGAACCAGTAGGGCCAGTCACGAGCACCAGCCCAGAGCGCATGTGGCCGAATTCTTTGACGACCGCTGGCACGCCCAGAGATTCCATCGATGCGATTTCGGTGGGAATGAGACGGAAGACTGCAGCGAGCCCGTTTTGCTGCTTGAGGTAGTTGCAGCGGAAGCGGGAATCGACGTCCATTTCATAGGCAAAGTCCAAATCGCCTTTCTCCAAGTAACGCTGAAAAGCCGCCGGATCGCAAATTTCGGCGAGCATGCTGTTGAAATCCGCACCGCTGAGAACTGGGTAATTCGGGATGGGACTGACCGAGCCATGGACGCGGATTTTGGGCACTTGGCCTTCGGAGAGGTGGAGATCGGATCCTTTGTTGGCGATCAGATAGCGGAAAAATTCGTCGATGCGGGCCATGGAGCGGGATTCTAAAAATAATTTCTGGATTGGAATCGGTCGGCGGAAATACCGCGTGATGCGGACTTAGGATTCGAAGAAGACTTTCATTTGTGCCTTATCGTCGGAGCGGAAGAGAGCTTCGTCACGAGTGATCGAGCCGTCGATGTAGAGGCGGCGGAGCGACTCATCCATGGTGATCATTCCCACATTTTTACCGGTCTGCATGACGCCTGGTAGCATGAATGTTTTGCCCTCGCGGATACAGTTGGCCACCGCCGGAGTGTTTACGAGTAGTTCCAAAGCTAAGACTCGCCCAGAGCCATCTGCCTTGGGAACGAGTTGTTGAGAAAGGATGCCTCGCAGCGATTCAGAAACCATGATCCGGATCTGATCGCGCTGGTCAGTGGGGAAAACGTCGAGCACCCGGTCTAGCGTGCGTGGGGCGTTGCCAGTGTGCAACGTGCCGAGCACAAGGTGACCGGTCTCTGCTGCTGTGAGTGCAAGCTGGATGGTCTCCAAATCGCGCATTTCACCGACCATGATGACGTCTGGATCTTCACGCAGAGCACCGCGCAGAGCTTTGGCAAAGGAATCGGTATGTGTGTGAACCTCACGCTGGTTGACGTGGCAGCCTTTCGACTCAAAAACGTATTCGATTGGATCTTCGAGAGTGAGAATGTGGTCTTCTCGGTCGCGATTGATGAAATCGACCAGCGCGGCGAGCGTGGTGGACTTCCCGGAACCCACCGAGCCGGTCACGAGCACGAGGCCGTTTTGGTAGCGGGTGAGCGGGATGATGTGATCCAGCGGCAGGCCAATGCTCTCGATGGAGCGGATTTGTGTGTTGATGATGCGAAACACCATGTCATAGCCGAGCCGCTGCTTGACCACGGATGCGCGGTAGCGTCCGTTCGATGATGAGTAAGCGAAATCGACATCGCCTTTTTCCTGAAGTCTGCGCCACTCGGAGTCTCCCAAAAAGGAACGCGCCAATCTCTCGGTATCCTGCGGGGTCAGCGGCTGATGATCATGCCAGATCGGAGATAGCTGTCCAAAACGCCGCCAAGTGGGTGCGAAGGCAGTAGGAAGATGGATGTCGGAGCAATCGTATTCGCGCCCGAGTTGCAGATATTGGTCAACGTGATCGAGGACCTGATGAGTGGACATGGGTTTGGCTGATGGGGCTTGTGGGAATGGAGCTGCTAGTGGAAGTGCGAGCGGCTGATGGGGCAGCCGTGGCACTTGCGGCCCAGCGGCTCATGAGCTGCGTGAGCCAGACTCTCAACATCGGCTGCACTGCGGTCAAGACGAGTCCTAGCAGCGTGCGAAACAATCCCCCACTTCGGATGTGGGTCTGCAAGGACGGTTTACGACGCAATAACAAACTAGCAGCTAGCCCAGACGCCACGGAGCCGAACAGCCAAGAAGTCGGGTTTTCCGATAGGGCGTTGCGCAGTCGCGACGGAATGTCGAGCTTGCGCCTAAAGGCCGCGGATTCCTCGCTGAGACAGCCGCGCGCAGTGGCGCTTAGCTGAATCAAACGTTCGATTTGTGCTTTTTCTGGAGATTTTCGATCCATTCGCGGTCTTTCTGAAATTCGGCCCGGGTGTTGGGAAATACTGGCGCAGCAGGTTCTTTGCATGTAATCGCTAGCAGGATCGCTCCCAGCAAGTGAATGCCCGCAGCAGCCAGCGCCAGCCAATGCCACGACCAGCCACTGATCGCAGAGATTGCGCCGATGCCACCAGCAAGCAAAAGAATCCAGGCGAAGAATACGCACAAAACCGCTGCCAAAATGCTAAGCCCACGCTTCATCCCAGCTTTGGCGCTGGCACGAGCCTCGATCTGGATCAATGCGATGCGAGCTGCGATCAGCGCCATCAGTGCCTCAGCCCAATTGGACGGATTGTCCTGATGAGGCGCAGCCTGCTTACCAGAGGCCTCTGAATACGGTGTAGGTGCGGTGACCAAGGGAGGATTCATGCGAGTGCGAACCATTGAGCCTGATTTTTCCAATCAGGATCGTGAGACTGCCGGAAAGCGACAGTCTGTTTAGCGGCGAAGAATGAGGCCGATGAGAAAACCAGCACCCAGCGCACTGAGCACGCACTTGGTTGGGTTTTGGCGGATGTAATCCTCAGCAGTGATTTGGAATTCACGCGCTTTGACGCGGGTGTCTTGCCATTGTTCGGTCGCACTTTCGCGGAGGTGCTGTGCTTTGTCGGTGGCCGTGGCCTTGAACGCGCAGGCTTTCTCTGTGGCGACTTCGCGGAAGTGCTGGGCTCCTTCGATGGCGCGTTCCTTGAGCCCGTGGGCCGTGGTTTCCGCGTTGTGAGCGATTTCACGAACTTTATCCTCTGCGGCGGTGCGCAGATCGTTGGCAGCTTGTGAAATGGATGGTGTTGGAGTGAAGCCTGCTTCGGGGTCGAGACTGTCAGGTGTAGAAAAAGGTTGGTTCATGGTAGTGATTGCACATGAGCGACGCCTTCATGGCATCGCCTATGCAAGACACTAGTCGCACTTTGCGCCTAATGGCGCAAGGCGCTACTTGCGAAAAACTGAGAATCAGTTGCTAGGAGCGATTGCTTTCGCCTTCGGTGCAGGCTGTAGCAGGTCTTTTTGCTCCTCGCTGGGCGTGGTGAACATCACGTTTTCCCAGCTCGGAGCCTTGAGTGGGCCGGTGCCACGAAACTGAAACATGCCGTAAAACGGTCGCAGCGGCAGTGTGATCAAACCTAACAGGCCTCTCGCGTTCATGCGCATTGTCATATCGATCGTCTTTTCTGAGAGATTGACCGAGCCATCGCCGACGAAGGTGAGCGAAGTGGTGGATGTCTGGAAATCGTGTGTGAACATGCTGCCGTTGCGAATTTGAAAATTGCAAAACGCGCTTTCTGCCTGCTCGGTTCCCGCTTTGCGGTCGTTGAGTACCACGCCGACCACCCTGCTGAGCGGGCCGAAAATGGGCACGGCGAAAAGCTCTGCTTGCTCGATTGCAAACAGCCCCTCGCCATTCATCGTGCCGACATCTCCGTTGAGCAGCGAAAACTCAATTCGCCCGGTTAAGTCGCCGCCGCCCTTCATTTGGAAGCCATAAGTGGAGGCCAGCCCAATCACTGACAGCCGAGTCCAGCTCAGCTCGCCGCCGAGTTTGCCGTTTCCAAGATGGTCGAAACTTCCGGCCACTGGGCCATCGAAGGCATTCAGCCGGAGGTCTCGGATCATCACCTGCGGGCCGCGAATCTGCACGCTTCCGGATGGCTGGCCGAGAGTCAAATTTTCCCCGAGAAACAGGTAGTCTGCGGCATCGGGCGATTCGAAACTGACGTCTAACACCGTGCGGCCTCGCGGGGTGACATCCACTTTTCCTGAGCCAGTGAGCGCTGGCGGGCGATGAAAACGATAGGACTCAAGCGAGTCCGCGACCTTCGGGGCGAACATCCGGACCAGCGGCGCAGCCCAAATGGTGCCCGTGACGTTCTCCACCTCGACCATTTTATCCGCGCTCACATAGCGGATGCGGCCGATGCGTGTTGTGCCACTCTCCGGCCCTTCAAATGCGCGCCGCAGCGCATAATCCTCGTAATTGAAAACGACCGTGCCGTCGAAAAAGTCCAGTTCGTGATGATTGACGGAAAAGCCGCATTGCGCCGAGTTTACCGGCACATTTTTGTAACTGACGTTTTTGACGGTGCCATCACCGCTGAATGCCCACGCGTGGATGTCGGTAAGATCCATGCCGCCTTCAAGCCGGATGTCGTATGAGGCATCTTGGCGATTGGTGAAATTGGTGATCACTTTTTCAAGCGGCTGGTTTTTAAAAAGCGGCAAATAAATCTGTGCTGGCAGCGTGGTGTGCAGCGCCAGACGCACGAGTGGCCACTGAATCATCGCTTTGCCCGTCGCCTCTCCATCCTCGCGCGAGAGCTTCACATCCTGCAGAAACAAATCGCCAGCTCGCCAAGAAAACGCGCATTTCACCTCATCAAGACGCATGCCGCGCAGCAACAATGCACTCGCCGCAGCCTTACCCGTGACGTGAACGTCGGGAGACATCGCCTCATCCAGCGTGAAGTCCCCACCAGCCTCTACTTGCTGCCGCCCGCCAATGACCAAATCTCGCGGCTCCGGCAGGCCGAACCACGCACTGAGCAGCGGCGCAATTTCCAGCGAGCTGCGTAAATCAAAACGTCCCGCGCGGTCGCTCAAATCAAAGTCCAGCCGTGCCTCCAACTCACCGCGAGCGTCGCGAGCGGTCAGGCGCGTCATGGTCAATAAATCGCCGATGATCTCACCTTCCGCGCGCACTTCATCCAGCCGATGCTGTTGTTTTTCTAACACCGGAGCGTGCAGCGTGAACTTCGCGACCAATGCATCAAGGTCATTGGCGTTACCCTCGATGAATATGCCGAGCTTGGGCGTCTCGTTTTCCGCGAAATGCCACGCTTCTAGCTCTCTGATCACGCGGTCGAGCAGGATGCGGCGCTGTTTGAGCTTGGAGGCCTCAGATGGCGATTCCCCACGTGGTTCGCGGCCCGTGAGGCGCGCGTTGAGTGTGAGATCGATACCGGCAATCTGACCGCTCGCATTGCGGATTTCAAAGCGGCGTCCTCCCGGCATGAGCAGTGTGCCGTTTGCGTTGCGGATTTCGAGGCTTCTCGATTGGGGATTTTCCGGATCCAAAGGCAAGGTCAGTGCCGCATCGCGTAAAACCAGTTTGTTAAGGCGGACGATGCCGCGGGCGAGTTTGGTCTTGTCGAAATCCAACAACACCCGCTCCAGAGTCGAAATTTCATGCGTGTGCTCCGGGTCCAAAAAAACGCGCACTTTGTTCGCCTCCACGCCGCGCAGTGGCAGAAAACTCAGTCCACCGATTTCGACGTAAGCACCGTGTTGGCTGATTTCCCGCTCGATAGCGGCCCGCCATGAATCTGGCAGACCCGTGCGATTGGCCCACCAAAGCGTGCATGCCGACAAGATGACTGCCGCCGCGATGAGCAGAAACAGGATCGAGCGCAGCAAGCGGGTGAAATGCAGGTGAAACATGCTGGATGACTCGGACACTAGGACATCCGCCCAGAATGCGCAACCCGCCAGCGCCCCCCGCCTTCACTCGATCATCCCCGCTTCGCGAAATGAAAAATACGGCTCTCGCCCCGGCGATGGTCTGCCGATGATGACGTGATCGAGAAACAGCACCTGCATCAGACTTGCGGCATCGATCAATCTGCGGGTGATGATTTCATCGGCGCGGCTCGGGCTCGGATCACCCGAGGGATGATTGTGAATCAGCACAAATCCGTGAGCCCCGCGTGTGATCACGGGGCGGAGAATTTCGCGCGGATGCGCGTTCGATTCATTGACGGTGCCAATCGAAACCACGTTGGTGCCGATGTGGCGCAGCCGCGCATCCACCACGGCGACGACCACTTGCTCCTGCACCAAATGACGCATTTGCGGCGCGAAAAACTCGTGAATGCGCTCCGGCGTATCCAGCGGCATGCAGCGCAGTTGTTCACGCGCCACGCGAATCCCCAGCTCGAAGGCAGCCGCAAGTTTCGAGGCCTTCGCGAGCCCCAAGCCATGTTCCTTGGCCAGCTCGGAAACAGGCAACCCGCCCAAAGCGCCGATGGAGCCATATTTTCGGATCAAATCCCGGCCAATCTCAATCGCACTGCGGCCACGCGTGCCAGTCGCGATGAACAATGCCATCAGCTCCGCATGGTCGAGTGCGCTAGGGCCGTGCCGTGAGAGCTTCTCGCGCGGGCGCTCGCACTCCGGCATGTCACAAATTCTCGGGCCAGTCGCGTGCTCCGCAGTCGGCGGACCATCGATGAGCGTCGTGCCGGACTCGTTCGTTTTTTTAATGCCTTTAATGATCTTTTGAACACTTCTTAAAAATCCCCCGCCTTGAGCAAGAATGAAATCAGGAAATCTCCCTCATATCGGGAATTCGACAAACGCCGGAAATCCGCGACATAAGCAGGTGGGATGACGGAGCGCGAACTTTCCCTTTCCGGCCACGCCTGCATATGTTAACTTTCAGACATGGATGCTCTCACCCTCGAACAAGAAGCGCTCAAGCTCACTCCGCTCTCCCGCATCCGGCTGGCCGACCTGCTTTACACGAGTCTGGAAGTCGAAGCCGACCGCGAGTGGAACCGTAAGGCCATCGCCGAATGCGAATCCCGCTTTGAGGCTTACAAGAATGGGGAAATGGGGTCGAGCGAAGGACTTGGTTTCCTTGACCGAATCGAATCGGTAGCACCCGCGCCATGAAGTTGCGAGTTCTGGATGCTGCCGAGTGGGATGTCGCCGATGCATTTGATTACTACGAGTCTCAATCCGAGGGGCTTGGGCGTCGGATGACAGGGGAAATCCGAGATGCACTGGAAGGGATTATCAATTTTCCAGAAGCCCATCCGATTTTCCATCCGGGCCATCGTAAGCGAAACCTCAAGAAATTCCCCTACGGCA
>JBGSLX010000164.1:0-3416 GCA_041740475.1 Akkermansiaceae bacterium
CCTCGGGATTCTGGTGTGGATCGAACAGCGCTTCCGTCCACAGGCGATGTGGTTTTTCGCGATCGGGCGGAACACGTTTCCAATTTATGTGGGGCACGTGATCGTGCTGTATGGCGGGATTTTTGGCATCGGTCTGAGCGATCAGCTAGCCGGGAAACTCAATCCGTGGCAGGCGGCGTTCGGCGCGATTCTGTTTTGTGGCTTGTTTGCTGGGTTTGCTCAATGCATCGGGCCGTTCACGCGGTGGTGTCGCAGCATGAGTGATCGCTTGTCAGGAAGTTCGGATTGAGCTTGGTTACTGCGAGAATGGAATTACTGGCACAAAATTTGATTTCACCGGTGGTGTTGTGTTTTGCGCTGGGGATCATCGCTCGTTGGATCAAGAGCGACCTTTCAGTGCCGGAACCGGTTTACCAAGGGCTGTCGATTTACCTGCTACTGGCGATCGGGCTGAAGGGCGGTTCTGCGCTGGCGACGACGCCGATTGGAGACATGGCGGTGCCAGTTTTGCTGACGTTAGCGCTGGGAGTGATCACGCCCATCATCGCGTTTTACCTGATGCGCGGCCCGGGAAAACTCGGCATCGAGGATGCGGCGGCAGTCGCGGCGCATTACGGCTCGGTTTCGGTGGTGACTTATTTGGCCGCAGTCGAGGCGATAGGCCGCGCAAACATGCCGGGTGAAGGTTTTTTGCCGGCACTGGTCGCCGTTTTGGAAGTGCCGGGCATCATCATCGCGTTGATGTTTGCCAGTGGTGCCGGGACATCCACGGGTGGCTGGAAAAAAGCGCTGCACGAGGTGGCTACTGGCAAAAGCATCGTGCTTTTGGGCGGCGGATTGATCATCGGTGCGCTTTGTGGGCCCGCGAAACTGGCCGATGTGCAGCCATTTTTTGCTACTGCGTTCAAAGGTGCCTTGTGCATTTTCATGATCGAGCTGGGTTTGTCTGCTGGCAAACGGCTGCGCGATGCAGGCCGGGCGGGAATACGCCTGTTAGTGCTCGGTTGCGTGCTTCCAGTGATCAACGGAACGTTGGGAGTGATCGGTGCCACGGTGGCTGGGATGTCACCCGGCGGTGCGGCAGTGCTGGGTGCAATGGCCGGAAGCGCGTCCTACATCGCTGCGCCAGCCGCCGTGCGCGTTGCGCTGCCTCGTGCGAATCCCGCATTTTACCTCACACTCGCGCTTGGCATCACTTTTCCATTCAACCTCGCGCTGGGCATTCCGCTCTTCCAGAAACTCGCTACCCTTCTCCAATCATGGCTATGAAAATAACTCTGCGCAAAGTGACCATCATCGCCGAGCGCGTCTTGCGCGACGACTTGCTAGAAATGCTCAAGCGCCACGGCGCAACTGGCTGGACTCTCACAGCCGTGGAGGGCGAAGGCTCGCGTGGCATCCGCGCTTCCGAATGGGAGGGCCGCAGCGTGCAGATTGACACGCTCGTTTCCACGAAGACTGCCGACATCATCATGGAAGACGTCGGAAAACACTATTTCGCAGATTGGTCGGTGATCGTCTATGCCACCGATGTCGAGGTGCTGCGTGGCGAGAAATACATTGGGTGAGTTCAGCCGCGTAGTTTTCACCGCAGAGCCGCGAAGGCCGCGAAGGCCGCAAAGGGAGCGCTAAGTTTGAGCTGATTAAATGTGAGAATTCGTGCCCATTTAGGGAAAATTCGTCTCGCCCGTGGAGTTAACCACTTTGGCGATGTGTTGCTGGATACCTTGAGACACAAGATAGCAAATTTGTTATGAGAGTACCGTTAGATCGATATCAACTGCCTTCTGAGCAGCTAAAGAACTGGACGGTGCAGATGCGGAAGGGCGTGTTAGACCTATGTAATCTCAAGGAATGACTCGAGGTGTGGCCGGGCTGCTAGCAGTTCGCGATTTCACGAATAATTCATTAAGCGATCATCAAATCCCGTAATTTGGGAGTCACGAATCTTTCCATTATGAAACATTGGACCACACAGGCAGAGCGGCGCTTGGCGGAATTTCTACAAGAGCGCGTGGCGCTCACAGGCGAGGGAGCCGAAGTGTTCAAGCGCGAGATGCGCAGCCATATTTACGAAGAAGCTGAACGCACAGACGGGGAGGACATCAACCTCATGAAGCTTGAAAACATCCTCGGGCGGCTGGGGTTAGACCACAGTTCAAAATTCAAATCTGCTGAGAAAAGGATTGCTCTACGAGGTGGGCAGTTTGGGAATTTTCGACTCTGGGCCTTCGGGGTGGTGGTGCCACTGATCGTTTTGATTTTTGAAATCATAAGCTCGTTCTGCGGGTCAGCGTTTTTTGATCCAGTTCCGAGTTGGTGGCATGCCGCACTGATTGCGACGGTTCCATTGACGAACTATTTTCTCATGCGCGGAATTTTCATCGAACGGTCTCGTATCGAGGGAGTTGCTGCGGGTTTCGCACTGATCGTAGCGTCGTTTTATGGGCTGATGTTTTTGCCATTGATCGTCCTTTCCTTGCTCGCGTTGTTGCTCCTCGGGTTGGGGATTTTATCGCTGTCGCCCATTTTGGCTGCTTTGAGCACATGGCGCATCGGTCGCATTGCCAGAATGCGAGTGACGGATCCGCAGCGTTACACATCCGGCTGGCACATGGGTGTAGCCGCCGCGCTGACGGCAATCGTCTTGTTGGAAGGACCGAGTGTCTGGACGCGGGCTAATCTTCTCAATGCGGTGTCCGAGGAAGAAGAATCGGCGACCGCGATCGCACGTCTGAGGGTCTTTCACTCAGAATCGTCCCTGCTCAAAGCCTGCTACGAAGGCAACCGCGGCTTCAGCACCGGCACAGACATCTCCGGCTGGATACTTGGAGGCTGGAAAATCGCTACCGAGGTGTTTGATGTCGAATCTAACGAACCACTCGACTCTGAGCGCGTGCGTTCTGTTTTTTTCCGTGTGACGGGAAAGCCGTTCAATTCACTTCAAGTACCGGACTTATCTCGTGGCGCAAACCTGCTGGGAAGATCAAACCCGCTCGATGATTTTGAGTTTGATGAGAACCTCGGCGGCGACGATGTGGCGATGCGGGTGCGGCATCTGGATCTGGCGCAATCGCGCTTTGACGGCCATCTCGATCCAGTATCGCAGCTCGGTTATGGCGAGTGGACGATGGTCTTTCGCAATCGCTCTAGCACGGCAAAAGAAGCTCGCTGCCAAGTCCGCCTACCGCACGGAGGGCATGTTTCCCGACTCACTTTGTGGGTAAACGGTGAGCCACGAGAAGCTGCTTTCAACTCAATTTCCAAAGTGAAGGCTGCCTACCGCGCCGTGGCAGTAGTGCAACGCCAAGACCCAGTATTGGTGAATGTGTCCGGTCCCGACACAGTGATGGTGCAATGTTTTCCGGTCCCGCCGCAGGGCGAAATGAAAATCCGGCTCGGCATCACCGCGCCGC
>JBGSLX010000165.1:0-7922 GCA_041740475.1 Akkermansiaceae bacterium
AAGACGCGTCGCACGGTGAGTTCTTTCTGCTCGTCATCGGCATGGATGGACTTCCGAACCAGCTCGGCCAATTCCAAAGTGGTCTTGATGGATTGGCCGGCGAGCGCGGCGGCGAGTGATTCGGCACGCGGTTCATCAGCGTGATCGTGCAGAGCAAACGCCAATTTTTCCGGCGAAATGCGCGCCAGCCATTCGGCTGCGGAAATTCCGCGATGAGGGTTCATTCGCATGTCCAGCGGGCCAGCGTGCTTGAAACTGAAGCCGCGTGAGGGATCGTCGAGCTGCATGGAGGAACATCCGAGATCGGCAAACACAAAATCCACTTCCGTGAGTCCGAGACCATTGAGCGCCTTGGCGATGCCTGCGTAATTTGAGCGCACCGCCATGAATTGGTCCGCTTCGTAGCCCGCAGCTCGCAGACGAGCCTCCGTTTTGGGCAGCTCAAGCGGGTCGTGATCCAGGCCGATCAATGTTCCGCCGGGCGAAATGTTTTCCAAGATCCGCAGCGCATGACCGCCATAACCAAGCGTGCAATCCACACCCGTCATGCCGGGTGCGAGAGCGAGCGCTGCGAGACATTCATGCACCATGATCGGCACATGCGAGCCCGCCGGTGTTTTGCCCGAAGCCATCACTTTGGCCACTGTTTCCGAGTATCGCGCGGGATCGTGTTCTTTGTATTTATCCTCAAACCGCCGTGGATTCTTGCCACTGTAACGTTTGCGTCGTGGCGGTCGTGGCTGTGGATCTTCCATGCTGATGGCCGATCTCTGGCACGATCCCACCGATCCGTCAAAAGCAGGTTTCTTACGGCGTCGAGCTGGGCGGCTGTGGCGTGAAGGAAACTTGGGAGAAATTTTCCGGTCGGTGGAAATCGGGTTCGCCGGTGCCGAGGTCTTGCGCGGTGACGAAACGTTGATTGGGCGAATGGAGCACAAAAGTGACGTTTGCCCGTGTTTTGGGGCCGAAATTGAGCCGCGCACGCAGCAGATCGAGCGGCAGCGCCATCGCCGCGATCCATCCACCGCTGGGTTGCAATTCGGCGAAGGTGCTGACATCCGGCATCACGATGTCGCACGTCTCGGCACGCACGCGCGGCGCGGTGAACTCGCAGCACCACCAAGCGGAGTTCGGCGCGAGGTTGAATTCGAAATAACGACCGCTCACTGGATCGGCCAGGAAAAGCTCCGCCACATCGTATTTCCAGAGTTCTGGCAGAAACTTTCCGGGGCGCGATTGTGGGTGCAGCATGGCCGCATGACCGTGGTGTGCGACGAACCACAAACGGCTAACATCCATGACCAAGGAGAAGGCGGCGGGAACCTGCAAGGGCGCGCGATGCCAATCATGCTTGAGCCCGAGCAGTGGCACATCCAGTGCGCCCCATCGCAACGGCTGATCGCTGGTAAAAATGGTCATGAGCGAGATTTGCGGGCCGTAGCAGCGTGTGTCGAGACGTGAAAGCACGCGTTTGGGGCACAATCTCGGACGCAGCAAAAAAGATATCCCATCATGGCGGAAAAACATCGCCTCGCTCTGAGCGATATGTTTCCAGACGTGCAGCACAATCCTATGGCTCGTCCCCGCCCTAATTTCTACAACACCATCGAATACATCGGCCCGCGTCCGCAGAAGCCGAAGCGCCGCAATTTTTTCGGCGGCTGGGTGATTCTGGTGATCGCGATGGGAATTGCATGGTGGTTCGGCAAGCCGCTGGTGCCATTTTTGAAAGCCCAGCAAGGCGTTTCACTGGAGCAGACGGCGCTGCTCATTTCCTCGTTAGAAGAGACCGGCACTCCCGGCAGCCAGCTCGCCGCGCTCGCGCTCGCACACTCCCAAGAAGAGATCACCTTCGATCCCGCTTATTACAAAATTTCCTACCCGAACGGCGACATCGCACCGGGAAAAGGTTCCGCCGCGGATGTGATCATCCGTTGTTTCCGCAAATACGGAATCGATCTGCAACAGGAAGTTCACCAGGACATGACGGCGCATTTCCGCTCCTATCCACAACTTTGGGGAGCACACGCGCCGGATACGAACATCGACCATCGCCGCATCCCGAATCTCCAGCGTTTCTTCGAGCGCAAGGGACAAATCCTCACCGCCTCGCGCGATGCCGCAGATTATCAGCCGGGCGACATCATCATCTGGTCGCTGGCCAATGCCGAGAAACACATTGGCATCGTCGTTCCAGGTCCAGGCAACCGCGCCAATGAGCCGTGGGTCGTTCACCACCGCGACACGGTGCTGAAGTGGGAAGATGTGTTGTTCAATTTCAAGATCGACGCGCATTTCCGCTACCCCGTCGCGGAGGAAAATTGAATGGTGGCGGCAGTCCGAAGCACGGAGAAGAGACAACGAAAACGACGAAATTGACGAAAGAAGAATGAGTTGCAGCACAATGGCGAGGTGCTCTGTTCGAAAATCTCCCCAACCCGCTTCTTCATTCTTAATTTTCGAGTCTTTCGAGCTTTTCGTTGTTCCCCTCTTCTTCTCTGGACGTTTTGAGTCGGAAACGCAAATCACTTGCGCTTGTTACGTGAGTGCAGCAGTTTTCCGGCGTGAAAACGATCATTGCTTCATGGATGGCGGGTTTTTTGGGGCTGATGACTGCCAGCGCGGCAGAGTTGCAAGTTTCCGCGCTGCACCCGCTGATGGCAGATCTCGCGCGCGAGGTCGGAGGGAATCGCGTGAAAGTTCATGATCTCGTGGGTGAGGGCGGCAATCCACACCGCTTCGAGCCACGGCCCGCCGATCTCAAGCAAATGCAGGCATCCGCTTTGGTGTTGGCCAGCGGCAAACATCTGGAACCCTACTTGGATCGGCTGCAATCCAGCCTCAGCGGCGTCACAATCATCGAGGTCGGGCGCACAATTCCATCGCTCACGGTGGGAAAAGATGCCGTTTACACCTGCTGCCCATCGCACGGTGCGAGCACGCTCGACCCGCATTGGTGGCATGGCATCGACAACACGCGCCGCGCTGCGCGGGTGGTCGCACAGGCGCTCAGCGAGAAAGATCCCGCAGGAAAAGATTTCTACGAGGGCAATGCCAGCGCTTACGGCAAGCGGCTTGAAACGTTGAAAAAGTGGGTGAAGTCCGAGCTGGCGAAAGTCCCGCGTGGCCAAAGGAAATTGGTCACCGCGCACAATGCGTTTGGGTATTTTGCCAAAGAATTTGATTTCGAAGTGATTGCCGTGGCCGGTCTGAACAAAGAGCAAAACACCACGCCGCAGGACCAAGCGAAGACCATCGAGTCGGTCAAAAAATCGGGCGTGCTCGCAGTTTTTCCTGAGTTAGGCGCTAGCACCAAGCCACTCCAAGCGATCGCCAGCGCCACCGGCACGCGGATTGGCAAGCCACTCATCGCGGATGGAAATGGCACCGGAAGTGACGCGGGATTCGAGCCGATGATCCGCCACAATGTGAACGCCATCACGCAGGCTCTCGCCGCACCATGAGCGCCTCCCGCTGGCTAACATCTCCACTTGCTGGCACTGCGGGCGTGATCGCCGGGCTGTGCCTACTCGCCATTCCGCTGCGCAAACTGACGACCGCCCAAGCGGTTCCGTCGGTGGTGGCAGAAGTCGCAGTTTCCTCTGCGGAAATCCCAGCAGTGCTGCGGATCAAGTTACTGGCTGCCGCGAAAAACCTGCGTCTGCAAACGCCCGCTGGCGTGGTGTTACTGGAACAGGCTTTCACCGATGCGGGCGAGTCCGAACACGATGTGAGCCTGCCTTTTCCCGATGGCACAATCGATCTGATCGTGCGGGCAGACTTCGGCGAACTCGCTTCTGAAACCGCCGTTTTTCTCACGGTGATGCCGGACGGCCACGAAGAACAGACGCGCTACGCGACCGGTAGCGGCGTGCTGGAGGAAACTCTCAGCTACTCGTGGTCCCACACTCATTGAAACCGATGTCCAATTCCGCCCACGATTCTTGCGCCCATTGCGGCCACCATCACGAGCTCCAAGTACAAGGCTTGGCGGTGCGTTATCGTGAGGTGGACGCGCTGAGCGATGTTTCATTTTCCACTTCCTGCGGAGCCTGCGTGGCGCTGATTGGGCCGAACGGCGCGGGCAAAAGCACGTTGCTCAAGGCGATTGCTGGATTGTTACCCATCGCTGCCGGCCGCATTTTTTGGCGCGGCACCAAGGTCGCGCGCTGGAGCCACGAGATTGCCTATCTGCCGCAGCGAGAAAATGTCGATTGGAACTTTCCGATCACGGTGCGCGGCGTGGTGCGGATGGGTCGCTTCCCGCAAGCCGGATGGTGGCGGCCATTTTCAAAAACGGACGACGCCGCGATTGACCGCGCGCTCGAGGTGATGGGGCTGAACGATCTGGAGCACCGCCAAATCAGCCAGTTGAGCGGCGGCCAGCAGCAACGCGTGTTCCTCGCGCGGGCGCTGGCGCAAGAGGCGCACGTGCTCTTGCTCGACGAGCCATTCACTGGCCTAGACCGCCCGTCGAAACACGCTCTTGCCGGAACGCTGAAACAGCTCACCGAAGAAGGCCGACTCGTGATCGCCTCGCACCACGACATGGATACCGTGCGCGATATTTACGATGAAGTGCTGCTGCTGCGCCGGAAAGCCGTGGCTTTTGGGCCAGTGACTGAGGTTTTCACCGAGGAAAAATTGGACGAAACCTTCGGCGGCGATGGAAAGGAGGCGGCATGATCGAGTGGTTGATGGAGCCGTTTCAGCATCCGTTCAATCAGCGCGCCGTGCTCGCCGCACTGCTGATCGGCTGCACCAATGGCTACGCCAGCGCCTTTGTCGTGCTGAAGAAATCCGCGCTGAAAGTCGGCTCGCTCTCGCATGCGCTGCTGCCCGGCATCGCGGTGGCGATCATGGTGGTGGGCTTGCACGATTGGAGCGCGTTTCTCGGCAGTTTGTTCGCGGCGTTGCTGATCGGCCTTGGGTCGCTGGCGGTCTCGCGCGGTTCGCGGCTCGATCAGGACTCTGCGCTAGCCATCCTCTACACGGCGGCGTTCAGCGGCGGAATCATCCTGCTGCGCCGCATCGGCGTGACTCAGGAAATGGAGGAGTGGCTTTTTGGAAACATCATGGGCCTGCGCGATAGCGATCTGTGGACGAACTTTTGGATCTCCTTCGGCGCGCTGGGGATCCTCACCGCGCTGCATCGCCCGCTGCTGATGACACTCTTCGATGCGGAGGTCGCCGCCACGCTCGGTGTGCCGGTGCGCATTCTGAATTACCTGCTGCTGGCCTTGTTGATCGTGGTGTTGATTTCATCGCTGCAAGCAGTCGGCTGCATGTTGGCAATTGGTCTGCTGGTCACGCCGGCCGCGACGATTTACTTGGTGACGGACTCGCCGCATGCGTTGTTTTGGGGCGGCGCGTTGCTTGGCGGATTGGCCGCTGCGTTCGCAGTTTTGGCTGGCTGGTGGCTCAATATCGAGCAAGGCCCGGCGATCGTCTTGGTGCTCGGCGCGGTGTTTGCACTGACATTCATTTTCAGCCCGAAGTACGGCCTGGTTTCACGAATCCACTTGGGGAAAAGCCGCTGAATCGTTTTTGAATCCGCACTTGATAGATTCCCCGACACTTATCCTTGGACCCATCAACTTCCATTTGATCTTCTCAACCCCACCTCCGAGCCCCTTTGTGACCTTTGCGGCTCTGCGGTGAAATCTTACTTTAGAAGTAAATTTAGACCTACTTCAGCTCGCGGCGCATCTCGGTGATCGAGTCGCGGATTTCAAAAATGGAACTCCGCATGCGCACAAGCTTGGCCTGTTGCGCGGGGTCTTGCTCCAGTTCCGCGAGCTGCTGGCACGCAGCGACGGCCTCGTTCAGCCAATTCAGGCAACGTTTTAACACCGCCAGCACGTAGCCCGTTTCCGGATCGTAATCGCCGCCATGATCGTTGAGCGCACCGGCCAGCTTGCCGCTCACTTGCAGAAGATTGGAAACGAGATTGTAGGCAGGAGTGCCCGGTCCTTGATCGCTGGGCACCAGATCCATCGCCAGCAGCGCGAGTTCTTGCGCCCGCGCTTGGAGTGGGTGGTTGCTGCCACTTTCGTAATCGGACGCTTCTGTCTCAAGGTAGTCCTCATCTTCGATATCCTCGTCGTCATCAAAGATGATCAGCGGGTCCAAATTAGGATCGTAGTCTTCCCCCGAGGTGCCACCTTCATCGCGATCTGCGAGCGCGTCCAACAAGCTATCCCAGCCCATCACAAACGCTTCCTTTTGCTCGCTGTCCGCGTCTTCCATGTACTTTTCCAGCACCTCTTGGTAAGCGTCCGATAAGCGGTCGGATTCCTTCAATCGCTCTTCCCACTGATATTCATCGAGCTGTGCGGGATCTTCTGAATCCCTCGGAGTCGGCTCGCTGCGGCGGATTACCTGCGCCATGAAATCCCGCATGCTGTTCATATTGGCGAGTTTTTGAGCGTCCTCAGCATCCTCATCCATCTCCCATTCCTGGGGTGAAATTTCCATCACGTAGGATGCGGACTCGATTAGAACTCGCCCGTTGCTCTCGCTGAACCACTCAAGATAGAGCGTGTTTCTCCACTCAAAAGGGATCGCCGCATCGTCCGCGTAGAGCTGCTGCAATTCTTCATCGCTCACCGTCGCCACCTTGTTTTTCCGAGATGCGGTGATGTCACCGACGATGCCAGACTGCGCGGTTTCCAGTTCGTGAACCGTGTCCTGCGCTACCGGTTTGGGATTTTTAAAACGCAGTCGCGTGCCCGCCAAGTCTCTCCAACAATCGCCATCCAGCGCGAGTTCCAGCGGCTCCGTGCGCCCGATCAGCCAGATGCGACCCGACGTGTGGCCCTCGACTGTGTTGTCGATTTCTCCATGAGTCACCGCTTCATCAATCCGCCATGCCATAAATGAGTTTCCGCAAGTCACAGGCGGGCCGTCAAGCCGCAGTCCGCTTCGGCAAAAAAACGATTTCCGCAGCAGGTGGGAAAGTGATTGCCGCGCGGGGGCATGCGTGTTTGTTGGAATCGACTGATTCATGAACCCAAAAAAACACCTTCTCATTTTCTTCTTCCTGAGCTGCATCACTCACGCACTCGTTGCCGCGACTGTGGAAAATCCGAATGTCATCCTCATTTTCCCCGATGACCAAGGTTACGGCGATCTGGGATGTTTCGGTTCAAAAACGATCCGCACGCCACATCTCGACCAACTCGCCAAGGAAGGCCGACGCTTCACCAGCTTCGTCGTCGGTTCGTCGATTTGTTCGCCATCGCGCGCTGCGCTGCTGACCGGCTGCTACCCGAAAACCGTGGGCATGCACGAAGGCGTGCTCTCACCCAGCTCCAAAAAAGGACTCAACCCCGCCGAGCACACCATCGCCGATCACTTGAAGCAAAACGGTTACGCCACCGCCTGTTACGGAAAATGGCACCTCGGTCACCACCCGGAAGTCCTGCCCACCGCCCACGGCTTTGATTCCTACTTTGGCATCCCCTACTCGAACGACATGAACCACCCGGACAATCAGGGCAAACCCCCCAGGCGGCCCAGCCGGCATGGACGCACTGTGGAATGACCCAGAGTCCACCCTGACGAAGTGGAATACCCCGCTGATGGAAAACGAGAAGATCATCGAGCTCCCGGTGGATCAACGCACCATCACCCGCCGCTGCACCGACCGCGGAATCGCTTTCATCAAGGAAAACCAGGCCCGCCCGTTCTTCCTCTACCTGCCCTACTCAATGCCGCACATCCCGCTCTACGTGCCCGACGATGTCCGCGATCCCGATCCCAAGCGCGCCTACATCAACACCATCGAGCACCTCGATACCGAGCTGGGCCGTCTTTTCGCCACGGTGCGCGAGCTGAAACTCAGCGAAAACACCTACATCATCTTCGCCACCGACAACGGCCCGTGGCTCAGTTTCAAGCACCACGGCGGCTCTGCTGGC
>JBGSLX010000166.1:0-32193 GCA_041740475.1 Akkermansiaceae bacterium
GAAAAACGCGGATTCCATCACTCGCATGCGCGCGGCGGACTAAGCAATGTCTGGGGCGCGGCGATGTTGCCCTACCGCAGTGAAGACATCACGGATTGGCCAATCGGAATCAAAGAGCTGGAGCCTCATTACCGAGCCGTCATGAAGTTTGTCCCTTGCAACTCTGCGGACGAATCGCTTGAAGAAATTCTGCCCTCGTATGGCGCTGAGGAATCGCCATTAAACCTATCCGCTCAAGCAAAAGATCTAGCAGCAAGTTTCAAGCATTCTGAAAACAAGCTACGGGAGAACGGGATTCGTTTTGGAAAAAGTCGGCTCGCAATCCGTGCAAACGATGATCCGGGCTGCCAGTATTGTGCGCTGTGTCTTTCCGGTTGCCCCTACGGACTGATCTATTCATCAGCGCATACTTTGCGGAATCTCATCTCCTCCGGCAAGGTCACTTATTTGAGGCGGCATCTCGTTGAGACCTTCAGAGAGGAAGGCGCGGAAGTCATTATTTCCGGGAAAAACCTAGAAGACGGAAGTTCGTTTTCATTGCATGCCACTCGGCTTTTTCTCGCTGCTGGAGTGTTGCCGACTGCTGCACTGGTGATGACTTCACTTGGCAATTTTGAGAAAACGCTGACATTGTGGGATAGCCAGTATTTCATCTATCCACTGCTGAAACTTCACAAGACCGACGACGTGGAAAATGAGCGCATGCACACTTCTTGTCAGTTGTTTGTGGAGATCGATGATCCATCGATCAGCCCTCATCTCATCCACCTTCAGCTCTATGGATACAGCTCATTTCTGCGAGAGGAACTTGAACGGACCTTCCTACGAATCCCGCTGGGTAGCAAAATTTTCCGCCGCGAATTTCTAGGTAGATTGATGGTGGCACAAGGTTTCCTACACTCACGTCATTCAGGAAAGATCACATTGCGCTGGCTTCGCGGTGCCGACGGCGAAGGAGACCTCTATTGCCAATCGCATCGTGAGAAGAACACCTTCATGAAGTTGCTTCGCGTCGGCTGGAAACTCCTTCTGCAAGCGCCACTCACGAAGATGGTGCCTCTGCTTCCCGCCGTGAAAATCCCCAGCCCCGGAAGCAGCTACCATTGTGGCGGATCGCTGCCGATGAAGGAAAAACCGAGTGAGTTCGAGACTGACACGATCGGCCGACTGCATGGTTTTCAGCGCGTTCATATCGTGGATGCCTCTGTTCTGCCGTCGATCCCAGCGACGACTGTTACCTTTTCTTTAATGGCGAACTCACACCGCATCGCAACACTCGCCCAAGCACTCGAATCACTATGAAAATTGCAATCACAGGCGCGTCGGGTTACGTGGGCGGAGCCATCGTGCGTGAGTTCGAGGAGAGCGACCATCAAACGCTTCAACTGTCTCGTCGCGAGTGCTCCGGTGAGTGGATGCGTTATTCGCTGGGCGACGATCCGGCAAAAATCCCGTGGCAAGAAATCGATGTGCTCGTGCATGCTGCCTACGATTTTTCGCCGCGAACGTGGGAGGAAATCCAAAACCGGAATGTGATCCCAAGCGCCAGTCTCATCACAGCCGCACGCCACGCAGGAGTTCAAAAAATCATTTTAATCAGCACAATCAGCGCGTTTGAAGGCAGCCGTTCGCTGTATGGAAAGGCCAAGCTCGCCATCGAGAAGCAGGCGCTCGCCGCAGGTGCCACTGTGATACGACCGGGATTGGTGTGGGGTGAGCGACCAGGCGGGATGATGGGTTCACTGGAAAAAATCGTCACCGCGCTTCCAGTTGTGCCCTACCTTTGCGGCGCGGGCGGGCTGCGCCAATTCCTCGTTCACGAGCAGGATCTGGCAGCAAGCGTGGTGAGATGGACTTGCAGCGAGCCATCTAACAAACCGCTCACTATCGCCCATCCTACTCCCCTCACCTTGCGGGAAATCTTGGTACGCATTGCGGAGAAAAAGAAACTGCGGCGGGTGTGGATTCCCGTGCCTTGGCAGTTTGCGATGGTCTCGCTCAAAGTCGCAGAGGCATGCGGCATTTCTCTCCCCTTCCGCAGCGATAGCCTCACGAGTCTCGTCCACGGAAATGCAGCCGTCGTTTTCGGCGATGACACATTCTGCCAACCCCGCCCCATAACGCCATGACATCGGAAGACACCAGCTTGGGAACACCGCTGGCAGAGCGTTCGCTCACTGCGCACTGGATTATTTTCGCGGTGACATGCAACGTGTCGGGCTGGTTGCTCTCCGCGCTGCTCTTACTTAACGCCACGGGTTTTCTCGTTACAATCCCGCTGATTCACTTCACGATTGCGAGACTCTGCGGTGTTCAATTTCCAACATTTCGGAAACCGGTCATTCGTTGGCGACGTTGGAAACGACTCCTTCCCGCAGGGTTTTTGCTGATAGCGGTGCTCGCGATTCTCGGTGGCATTCTTCATGCACCTAACAACATGGATGCGCTTCATTCGCGGATGCCGCGGGTCGCGCACTGGCTGATGGCAGAGCGCTGGGAGTGGTTCCCCGCGAACAACAATGCCCACAACACGCGCTCTTGCGGCTTCGAGTGGATGTCTGCACCGATTATATCATTTACCGGAACAGATCGCTTCATCACTGCGATCAACTCAATCACCTTTCTGTTGTTACCCGGCGTCTGCTTCGGCGTGTTGCGTGGAATGGGAGTGAGCCGCAAAGTTTCGTGGGCATGGATGTGGCTGATGTCAGTGGGTTATTGTTTCGCGCTACAAGCCGGTGGTGTTGGGAACGACCTCACTCCTTCGTTTTTCGCGGCAGCGGCTTTTGCATTTGGCTTTCGGTGGAAATCCACGCGCTCTTATTCAAGCTTCGCCCTCGCAATGGCGGCGGTTGGCGCGATGACGGCGTACAAACCCAGCACCCTGCCGCTGTTGCTGCCGTTTGCCGTAATTTTCTTCGGTATGTGGAAACCTGCGCTCGCGCAACCAATCCGGACCTTGGTTCTTGCTGTGTTCATCGTGTTTGGTTCTTTCCTGCCGACCGCAGCGTTGAACATTCGCGAATGTGGAGATTGGACCGGACTCCAGGCCGAGAATACTGCTTTTGCGCAAGTCGAGCCCCTCGTCGGAGTGGCGGGAAATCTCATCAATGCGCCTCTACAAAACCTCGCTCCTCCGGTATTTCCACTTGCGGGGAAATGGAATGCTTTTTTCCTCAGCCTATTTCCTGAAGAGTTCAAGGCAGCGATGAAACGCAACTTCGAGCCTACCGGTGCGGAGTTCATACTACCAGACATCCAAGGCGAAGAATGGGCAGGCATCGGGGCAGGCATCACACATCTTTTGATCATCACCGCGATCATGACATGGTTCAAAGGTCGGCCCTGTCGAGGCCCCGCGAGCAAACGTCGGCTATGGCTCTACACCGCTTTGTTTGTCACAGCGTTGCTCGTTTATTTCGCTAAGACCGGCCTCTTCACCGTCGCTCGTCACATTAGCCCTTATTATATTTTTTTAATCACCTTAGTTCTCCTAGCACTGCGACCGGATTATGCGATGAGAAGTATCTTCTGGAAATGGGCGGCTGGGGTGGCAATGGCTTCCACTTTGGTGATGGTGATCATCACCCCATCGCGCCCACTGTGGCCAGCGAAGTGGTTTTTCAAGCAGTTCGGCGATCCGCCTTCATCTCAGATCATACAGCGCGCAGCCCTTGGGTACTCGATCTATGCGGATCGCTCTAATGCTCTCGGTCCGATGAGAAATGCACTACCCGAGGATGCACGAGACATCGGATTCATCAGCTTCGGCGCGGGTTCCGAAATGCCGTTTTGGAAACCCTATGGAAAGATGCGTGTCCATCACATCCGTCCTGGCGACTCGGTCAGCGATCTCCGCCAGAAAGGGATGCGTCACATCGTGATCAATAGCGCAAGTTTTGAACTAATGATGGGCCGCAAGCCGGAAGACTGGGCTAACGATCAGGGAGGAAAAATTATTCTCCGTTTCCCGATACAGATCACAGCGCAAGGCGGAGTCTTCGACTGGCTGCTCGTGGAGCTTCCAGACACCGTCGAGTGATAAGTTAGACCCCTCTAACATGACAGAAACAGAAACACAACTTAGCGTGGTGATACCATGCCTAAACGAGGCTGAGACACTCGCGATATGCATCCGTAAAGCCTTCAAAGGCATGCAAGATGCGAACGTCACCGGGGAAGTCATCGTCGCCGATAATGGCAGTACCGATGGCTCTCAGGAGATCGCTGCAAGAGAAGGTGCCCGAGTCGTTCCTGTGGCAGCGAAAGGATATGGAAACGCACTGCGCGGTGGAATCACGGCGGCACACGGCGAATGGATCATCATGGGCGACGCGGATGATAGTTATGATTTCTCCGCCATTCGTCCATTCGTAGAAAAACTCCGAGAAGGCTGGGAGTTGGTGATGGGATGCCGCCTTCCTGTAGGTGGTGGCACAGTCATGCCTAATGCAATGCCATGGAAACATCGCTGGATCGGCAACCCGGCGCTTTCATTTATCGGTAGGTTGTTTTTCCGTTGTCCGGCTCACGATTTCCATTGCGGACTCAGAGCTTTCACCAAAGAGGGATTCGAACGCATCGACCTGCGCACCACCGGAATGGAGTTAGCCTCTGAGCTGGTGATTAAATCAACTCTGCGTGGTCTGCGCATCACGGAAGTTCCCATCACTCTCTATCCCGATGGCAGATCGCGAGCGCCGCACCTGAGAAGCTGGCGAGATGGCTGGCGCCACCTGCGTTTCATGCTGCTGTTCAGCCCACGCTGGTTGTTTTTAATTCCGGGCATCACGATGACATCCATCGGCGCAGCAGGCTTTATTCCTTTGACCTTAGGGAGTATCGCCTTCGGAAAAATCACACTAGATGTAGGGGCTCAGATGGGCTGCTCGCTTCTGCTGTTGGTCGGCTTTCAGCTCATCTGTTTTGCGATCTTTACTAGGGTATTTGTCGTTGCTGAGGGACTGATTCCACCGAACAAAAAACTAGCGAAGTTGCTAGATGCAATCAGCATGGAATGGGGACTTTTGATGGGCGTGGTTTTTGCGGCAATCGGTGCTGGGCTATTTACAATCGCATTATGGGATTGGTACCAGACTGGATTTGGAAGTCTTGCGTTCAGCGATAATCTGCGCCGTATTATTCATGCATCCACACTTGTGATGCTTGGAATTCAAATCCTCTTTAGCAGCTTTTTCATCGGTGTGTTAGGACTTAAAACTCGCCACGATGATTGAAACTCCAGCTTGTTTTTCAGGTTACAAGTACCTCATGGTGGCTTAATGATCCTAGCTTGGATCTACTGGCATGAATCCAAATTTCACGATCATCACACCAAGTTACAATTACGGACGCTTCCTAGAAGATTGTCTCGCAAGCGTGACTGGACAAGAAGGTGTGACGATCGAGCATTTGATCTTTGACGGCGGATCAACGGATCATAGCGCAGAAGTTGCAGCTCGTTTCCCCGAGGCAAGGTGGATTCAAGAAGCGGACTCCGGCATGTCGGAAGCGATCAACAAAGGCTTTTCCAAAGCGCAGGGGGATTGGGTGATGTGGCTGAATGCGGATGATCGGCTCAAGCCAAACGTTCTAGCAGTGATGCTAAAGCACCTAGAAAAATCACAAGCGGACATCGTTTATGGAAACTGGGATTTTGTCGATGAAACCGGGCGTTTCCTGCGTCATGTAAAATCACCCAAATGGTCACAGTTCGTAAATATACATCATCATTGTTTCGTAGGCTCGACCGCAGCATTCTATCGAAAAGCCACCGTCATTTACGAGGGCCATCGACTTCGTGAGGATTTCAGGTATGTGATGGATGGTGAGTTTTACGCCCGTCTTGCCGCTTCTGGGAAAGTATTTGAACATGTTAAAGTGACAGTCGCTGATTTCAGAATCCATGGCAGCAATCTTTCACAGCGTCATTTGGCAGACTCGAATGACCTCGACACCATCCTTGCAGCAGAGCTCCAGCATGTAGAATCGAGAGCAATTCGGCGTGCTTATGGAATCACACTGTTTCGAGACCCATACATGAATGGAATTATTGATGGGCTGCTGTGGATTGCCGCCCGATTCGTGAAATTATTCAAGAAATACATATAACATAGATCGATCACTTGATCTTCTATGTCATTTGAATGATGCGAACTGTCATGACTGAAGTTACACCTCAGCCAGCCTCTGCACTCAAGATCGCAGCGGTCTTTGCGACGATGAATCGCTCAGCAACTGCTGTGGCATGCATTCATAGTCTCGCAAATCAATCACGCCCTCCTGAGCTGGTGGTTGTTGCAGACAATGCCACGGACGGCAATACAGCCGCCGAGCTGAAGACTTTGATTGGTCTTCCGTTCGATTTGATCACTCTGGCATTGCCCCAAAATCTGGGAAATGCGGGCGGTGTCGATGCCGCGATGGAAACAGCGTTTGCACAAGGTGTGGATGCGGTATGGATTCTTGATGATGACTCATGGCCAAGGCCAAATGCATTACTGGCGATATTAGAGAAAAAATGGGATCCGCGAGTGGTTCGTCACCCACTTCAAATTGATCCGCGAACAGGCCGGTTTACATGGCCATTGCAGGTCGATAACGGCTCAGGCGGCTGGCGGCTGGTGGACACAATAGAAGAAATGCCTAGTGGTGATTACATTCGAAGCAGAATTATTTGGACTGGAGCCTTGCTACCTCGCGAAGTGTGGCAAGACATTGGCCCAGTGAATCGCGAACTTTTTATCCGAGGTGAGGATGAAGAATATCCATGGCGCTTTGAGCAGGCAGGTTACGGACAAGAAGCAGTCACAGGCGCAATCATGGATCATCCAGGGCCTGAAAACCTGATGAACTGGTCATTCTGTGGGAAGAGTTTCTATTTTGAACGTGGCCTAAGCGACTGGAAGCTCTATTATAAAATACGAAATATGGTTTGGTTGAAACAGCGACAATCAGGACTAATCAAAGCGTGTGGAATGGCTATAACCTATGCGATTGCGGTAGCACTGATCGATGGTGCCCACCGAGTTACACTCGTCTGGGAAGCGATCTTCGACGGCTTTAAAGGCAGGCTCGGGAAATGGGCACGACACCCTGCATGATTCTACTGTGCGCACATAAATCTGATTTCGTAATTTGCTGAATCGATCAATAATGTTATCTGATCATGAAAACTGCTGTATGATTCAAACATGAATGACTTATCGCGTGTTGCGCTTATCGGAGTTACGGGTTTTATCGGTCGAGGTTTGCCTGCTTTGCTCGCAAAGAATGGATATTCCTGCACTGGCATAAGCCGTTCTGGTCATGGGGATGTTCACGGTGTGGATCGTTGGCAGTCGTTTGATCGGATTGATCTATCTGAACATGATGTAGTGATCAATTTGGCTGGAGAACGCATTGACCAACGCTGGAATGCATCAAATCGCAAAAAGTTTCACGACAGCCGGGTAGGAGTGACTCAACTTCTGGTAGAAAAAATACATTCTACACCTGCAAATATGCGACCAAAAGTGATGATCAATTGCTCAGCAGTCGGAATTTATGGGGATCGTGGTGATGAGAGACTTAATGAATCATCATCTTTTGGTGAAGGTTATCTTGCCGAATTATGCTATGAATGGGAGGAAGCCGCTAAACCTGCCGAACTGCTTGGCCTGCGTGTGGTGTGTCCGCGCATAGGCGTGGTGCTTGGTCGAGGCGGCCCTGCTTTTGAAAAACTGCTTCTCCTTTTCAAGTTTGGCTTAGGTGGAAAACTCGGCAACGGGCAGCAATGGATGCCTTGGATACACATAGAGGATTTACGAGCTGCCCTATTGCATGCGGTCTCTTCAAGTTCGATGTCAGGCCCCGTGAATTGCACGGCTCCACATCCCGAGCGTAACAGTGATTTCACGCGAAAATTTGCAGCGTCTCTGCACCGTCCTGCATTCATTCCTGTCCCAGGTTTTGCCTTGAAACTTGGTTTGGGTGGGTTCGGCGGTGTTTTACTAGCCGGACAACGAGCTTTGCCGTCCGCATTGCTTGAGGATGGCTTTCAATTTCGTTTCGCAACTCTTGAATCTGCACTGGTGGATCTCACTAGCTGATCTATCATCCGTTAGCAGCGAATGCGCTCTAGCCCACCCTCACTGGACCACATCTATTCCCGGCAAGCCGCGTCGGATCAGTGCTGAAAAGTCATCAGAATCTCCTGCGCTTTGAGCAGCTTCATTGATGTGTGAACGTTTTCGTAACTCATCAAACCCATGAGTGGTATCAAGCACACCGAGCGTGTAAAGATAGGCGTCAATCAATCCATTTAGAAAATGGTTGATGGAGAAGCGCCGATGCGGACCGCCTACAGCTCGTGTATAGCGGATCACATTGATGGTGCAGCTATTGCTTAGCAAATGGTACCACTCAGGCCGCTCCGCGAGACGATTGATGCGCTGCACATATATCTTAAACATAGCACGCACCGCATCAGGTCTGGCATTGATGCGATAGAGAAACACGTCCTCGTCTCTATGATCGGTGCGCACTCGCACTATATCTCGCTCATCTCCCATCACATAGATCAACTCAAACTGTTTGAACAATGAAGCGAGCGGATCGAAGCTCTCTCCAATCTCCGGGCGGGTTTCGATCGAAATGCAAACCGGCGGAGAGCCATCGTCGAAGTTGAAGCTCATGAACGTGTGAGCCACAGGTCCGAGCTGCCAATACGAGACAAACAAATCGAGCGATACCATGCGTGCCATGTCGATGTCACGTTCTTCATATCGAACATCGAAGTCATCTCTGCTCCGATAGACAAAGTTTCGATAGTTGAGAAGCCGAAGATGATCGCCATCACCTAGAACTCGTGGGGGCAACTCAACTTCTTTTCTCCATGGTCTATAGTTGGAAGCAGGGATCAGAGCATACCAAATCAATATACCGATAAAGACTACGAGAAGAGATCGGTGCCATTTTTGACAGCGGCTAATCCACAGCGCATAGACCGCAAAAACAAAAAATAGGATCGCAAAAGTTAGGCGGATGATCGGCGATGGAATGTTTGAGTAATAGATCGCTAGAGAGGCCCAAACGATTAGCAGGAAATAGAATCCGTTTCGCAAAGAGACGAATAACAACTTCAAGAATGTGAAAATTTTTCCTCGAACATTCCGACCATGTCTCAAGTTTTTCTCTGTGGTCGGTAGCGATGAATACTCCATGTGAGGCGTGCTAAATAATGAAATCGATCAATCAGTGACCAAATAGATAAGTAGTGCCACGTTCTAACCGTTTTGCCCTACTTGCAGTTTATTCGGTAGTTTGAATTGGTGCGGCCAGAAGTTTCTCGGGAACAATTCGGTCTTGTCGCGAATGGCCGGGAATTTGACCAAAATTGGATGATCCAACGGCCCATAAAGCACGGTCTGCCCCCAGCACTAGAGTAAACTCTCTGCCAGCATCGATGGCACGAGTTTTTGTCATAATCAACTGCGGCACCCTGACGTCCTGTCTTCTGCCGCCACCTAACTGACCACGATTACCGCGTCCCATGCCCATGAGATTGCCGTTACTGAGGATAAAAACGGTGTGATCATCGCCAGCGGAAACCTCTCTGACATCTTTAACAATTTGCACAGGTGAATTCAAATTTCTGCGATTGCCATTACCGAGTTGGCCAAACCAATTGTCGCCGGTCGTCCACAGAGTTCCGTCTTTTTTCACAAAAGCACTGTGTCTATCACCCGCCGCGATTAGACGAACTCCTTCAGCCATCGGAGTGGGAGTATTTTGATTTCGGTTGCGCCCGAGGCCAAGTTGACCGTGTTGACCATCGCCCATGACGTAAAGACGTCCATTCGCACCAATGAAAAGTGAGTGATTCCCGCCAGCAGCAACGGCACGCACACCATAAGCAATCGCGACAGGGCGGTTCCGATTGCGAGTGCCGCCGTCGCCAAGCTGGCCAAATTGATTTCTCCCAACAGCCCAGAGCGTGCTGTCATTTTTGAGTATTAGAGTGTGGTCCTCACCTGCTGCCATAGCCCGCACATCATCGGTGATTCGAACGGGAGTTCGCCGATGACGGTTTGTTCCATCTCCGAGTTGTCCCCAAGTGTTATTTCCAGAAGCCCAAAGGCTGCCATCACGCTTGAGGATGAGTGTGTGATAGGATCCTGCGGCTACCGCTTTAACCCCAGTATCCACACGAAGAGGATGGGTTCGGTCACGTGATCTACCATCTGCGAGTTGTCCCTTGTTATTTCGACCTGAAGACCAGAGTGAGCCATCTTCAGCTAGAAAAAGACTATGATAAGCTCCGGCCGCAACAGCGCTTCCCTTTGTTGGCATATGGTTCACATCTTCCGCAGCAACTTTAGGCGTGATCGATAGGAGTGCTGCAAACGCGATGCAAACCAACGACTGAACAGAAAGGCGGTTGAATGGGGTTTGACCGATGCTTTTCATAACAGTGAGTCTATAGGTTGTGTTTTGGAATTGCAGGACTTTGATATAGGTATGCGATAAAATAAGACTTTGCACAGGCAGGACTACCTACAGAGCGATTACATGGCTAGGTTTTTCACTTGCTGCGCGCATTCATTTCCATTCTGCCGTTAAAACGACAGACCAGCCACTAGGAAGATGTCATATGGAATTCGCACTGCATGAGATTAGACAGTCGAATGTCTTCGTCATGGCGACGAATTATCCCTTCCCATCAACACAGAATTCAGAATTTGGCTCGCATCAAGCAGTCGCACCGACCGCACCTGGGATCGGTCCATCATCGTCGTGCTGCTCTTCACCAGACGTTTTGGAGGCGGGTTTTTTGTGGAACTCCTCTGGGACCGGTGGGGGCTTTGGCGCGGACGGCGGGTTTTTCATCTCGCCGAAGTCGATGATGTCTTTGATGTGACTGGCGTCGATCGTTTCAAATTCTAGCAGCGCCTTTGCGATCAGTTCTACCTTGTCGCGTCCTTCATTGAGAATGCGCTCGGCAGTGCTGTATGCATCATCGATGAAACGCTTAATTTCAGCGTCGATAACGCGTGCGGTTTCCTCGGAGTAGTTGCGCGATTTGGTCATATCCCGAGCGAGGAAAACGGGTGAGTCACCCTCTCCATATTCGACCATTCCAAGTTTGTCGCTCATGCCCCATTCGCAGACCATATGGCGAGCCAGTGATGTGGCCTGACGAATGTCGCCAGATGCACCATTGGATACATCATCGCTGTGGAACGACTCGGCGATGCGGCCACCCATGGTGACAACGAGGTTCGCAAGCGCTTCTTTCTTCTGAGTGGAATACTTGTCGCCCTCCGGCAAATACATCGTGGCACCAAGATAGGGTCCGCGTGGGATGATCGTCACTTTGTGCAAGGGATTGGTGTGTTGAATCACCATATTGAGATAGGCATGACCCGCTTCGTGCCATGCGGTGCCAATCTTTTCTTTGTCGGACATGGCGAGGCTGCGACGTTCACGTCCCCAGCGGACTTTATCGCGTGCTTCCTCCATCTCATCAAGCGTCACGGCAGATAGACCACGACGGGCGGCGAGCAATGCAGACTCGTTGACGAGGTTGGCGAGCTCTGCGCCGGAAAAACCAGGCGTGCCTTTGGCGATTCGCGAGAGATCTACGTTGGCAGCCAGTTTGATTTTTTTAACGTGGACGCGCAGAATTTCCTCGCGGCCATTCACATCAGGTAGGCTGATCGTGACTTGGCGGTCAAAACGACCTGGGCGCAACAAAGCTGGGTCGAGAACATCGGGGCGGTTGGTCGCGGCGATGATGATAACGCCCTCTTGAGTGTCGAAGCCGTCCCTTTCAACAAGCAACTGGTTAAGCGTCTGTTCACGTTCGTCGTGTCCGCCGCCCATGCCGTGTCCGCGGTGACGTCCTACGGCGTCGATCTCATCGATGAATATCAAACAAGGCGCGTGTTTTTTGCCTTGTTCAAACATGTCACGAACTCGGGAAGCACCGACGCCGACAAACATTTCGACAAAGTCAGAGCCGGAAATTGAAAAGAACGGCACATCCGCCTCTCCAGCGATTGCACGAGCGAGCAATGTCTTTCCGGTCCCTGGAGGACCCACCATCAAAACGCCCTTTGGAATGGAACCACCGAGTTTCTGAAATTTGCGCGGGTCACGGAGGAAATCGACAATTTCAAACAACTCTTCTTTCGCTTCTTGGATACCAGCGACTTCTTTGAAAGTCACCTTGTTGCGATCCATGGTGAGCAGGCGGGCCTTGCTTTTTCCGAATGACATCGCGCCGCGACCTGCGGACTTCATTTGCTGGCGGAACAGAAAAAAGAGCAAACCGATGATCAAAAGGAACGGGAGAAAGGTGAAGATCGCGTTTTTCAAGTAATCGGTCTGGCGCTCATAAACCGCCTTACCCTTCACCAGTTCGCGAAGTTCCTCGCCTTGGATGACCGTTGAAACCTCTACTTTGAAAGGCGTGGACTCCAAAGGTTCGCCAGTCGCGGCATCTTTGGGATGCTCCATATTCGTGATCACCTCGCGTTTACCTACAATGACTGCATTTCGCGAACCAGCGGTTGTGAGGATGCGCAATGGATTTTGCATATCCTGAACTACAATTTCACCGAGCGCATGGGATCTGCGAAACTCGGGCAGTGAGAGAGTTTCTACGTCGCCATCTAGTGGCAAGTCAGCAGCGGCGTCGGCTTGCTGGATGGGAAACCCATCACCGAGTAATTCACGGATTTGATCACCTTGGAGGTCCAGGTCCACTCGGACTTGGAAGTCTCCACGTTTGTATTCTGGGTTCTCTGGCTTCAACAACTGTGGTTTTTGCCAACCGATAATGACCGCGTCGTATGCGGTATCGCTGGTGACAACCTTGAGCGGCTGCTTTGTGTCATCAGTGACCACGCGCCCTTGATCCCATGCGCGGCGGAATTCCGAATAGTTGAGCGGCTGCGGCGCATTGCTCATATTCGGCTGAAAAAACGCGAGACCTAAGATGACAGAGGCGACGCTGAGCAGGACGAGTAAGCGCCAATTGAAGCCGTTGGCATCGCCGGGCGGGCGGTTCGCTTGGTTAGGCGCTTGGTTGGAATTCTGGGAATCGGACATGGCTACAAAAAAGTCTCGGAGCCAACAGTCTGGACGGCACATGACCGAGAAGACCGGAGCACCCGAGGGCAATGGAGAATAACCGAAGGTGCTGAAAAGCAAACCCCTTTTTTGCGCTGCTCTTGCGGGAGCTTAAACACTCTGCCTAGAACTCCGCCGTGGACAGTACAAACCCGACTCAAGACCCACGGATGCCACGCCCGCTGGTTCATGCTAGGCTCATAACTTGGTTGCGTGCGATCCCTGGTGTGGGCCGCCTGCGTGCGTTGCGCCCCGGTGCCGATGCGCAGGTCGGAGTATTGGTGGACGCTTTTGCTTCGTTTGCCACGTTGGACGGAGATCTCAGTCCGTTAGAAGCGGATTTGATCCTCGACATGTTGCGCAGTGCATTTCCCGAAGTTGACCATGGTTGGCTGGGACACCGCTTGCAACGGGCGGTGAGACATCCACGGCCGTTGCCGTCGCTGGCGCTTGAACTGAAGCGAAGCCAAAGCGATGCCAGCAAACTCGCTCTCGGTTTGCAATTGTTCACACTTGTGGATGCCGCTGGACGCTCAGAGCGAAACAGGACGAGTTTCGAGGTCTTTATGCGTCGGCTCGGGCGGCCAGAGTTTGGTTCGGCGATTTTACGCGAAATGCGTACCGATGGCGTTCCACCAGCAAGTGAGGATTTGCCATTCGAGCGCCTCATTTTCGGCAGAGATGGCGCAGATGTCGTCTTGCCACCAGCGGCAGTGGGAAGGGAGTTCCGCGTTTACCGTGCCGCGGATTTAATTCTGGTTCGAAACACTGGCGATGCACCGCTCTGGATCCGTGGCAGATCTGTGGAAACCGGCTCCTTCCTGCGGATGCGCGAACGCCAGCCATTAGTGGTGCCAGGGTGGACCTTGAGTTTCGAAGACTTGATGTTTTTCCTCGACGTTAAGCGCACTGGCAACCAACCAGCCATCTATCTGGAACTCGGAGAAAAAGGGCTAACAGCAGAGCGAACACGCGGACGACACAGCGCACTGCGTTTGAAATTCGGCCTCGAAGCCGAAGTGGAAGCTCTGCACGATACCTCTCTGCATGCTGGCGGGCGCGGCCCGCTCAAAAAGGGCGATGTGGTACTCTGTCGAAACCACGACCGATTAGGCGACTCCACTGGATTCAGCCTGTCGATCAGTGAACTGCGGCGCAAGGCCACTCAATCTGGAAGGCGATTCCGCTTAACCAGCGACCGGCAGGAATATCTAGTATCGAACGACGCGTCTGAACTTTCACGAGGCGATTTGCTTTTGGGCGCAAAACTCTCGCCTAAAACCGTGTTGTTCATTCGCTATGATGCGCAGCGATCTGAGGGTGAGCTAGAAGTCCGGGTGAGTAACGGTCCGATTCAGGTCGATGGCTCGCCAGTGCGCTCCACGGCTCCGCTCAAAGATGGCTCGCTGATTCGTCTCTCCGGCAGCCAAGCCGTACGTTGTCGCTTTAGCGAAGGGTTCATTGATGAAGAGCGGACTCTAATCGAATCCATGCGAGTGGAGGATCTAATCCACGACTTTGGGCCCAATGCCCGTGCGCTCGACCACATCAACTTTCAGGTAAAACGCGGTGAAATGCTCTGCATCATTGGCCCTAGCGGCAGCGGTAAAAGCACTCTGCTCGCCGTTCTTTCAGGTCAGCGCAAGCCCAGCCGTGGTGCCGTGAAACTCAACGGCATATCGCTCTACGACCGCCGAGAACACCTTGTGCCATTCATCGCACACATGCCGCAAGAGGAGGCGCTCAATCCGCAACTAACAGTACGCGAGCACTTGCGCCACGCCGTGACCATTCGCCGACCCGCACTCTCGCTCGCCGAGCATGAGCGACGCGTGGACAGCATCCTCGCTGAACTTGGCCTACAATCCATCGCCCATCGCAAAGTCGGTGCAGCAGGCGACAAAACCCTGTCCGGCGGCGAGCGCAGCCGCCTCAATCTCGGACTAGACCTCGGCAGTCGGGCGGAAGTTTTTCTCTTCGACGAACCGATCTCCGGGCTGTCCTCCAAAGACTCGGAGCACGTTGCAGAAACGCTACGCTCGCTCGCTCGGGAGAAAATCGTCATCGCATCATTGCACCGCCCTGGAGCACAGGTGTTGCGTTTGTTTGATAAAGTTCTGTTGCTAGATAGCGGCGGACGTCTTGCGTACTTTGGCACACCAGCGGCGATGGTAGGCTACTTTCGCGATGCTTGCGCGGAACTCGGCATCCCCCACCCTGCCGCAAACTCGCAATCTCCACTTGGCGCGGATTTTGTCTTCGATGTTCTGGAAACTCCGCTGAGTGCGATCGGTGGCGGCTCTAACACTGGCGCAGCACGGCGTTTTCCACCCTCTTTCTGGCAGGAACGTTTTGAAAGTGCCGACCTGATTCATTCGCTACAAACTACAAGCGGTCCAGGCTCGCGTCTTGGAGATCTAAGCTCCGACGAAAATCTCCCAGTTCCGCCCCGCCCAGCAAGGCGACTGCGCGCAGTGATCGCGGTGTTTGCCACGCACTTCCTTAGATCGCTGCTATCGAAGCTCCGCAACCGTGGCACCATCTACAGTACTTGCTTGGAAGCGCCATTGCTCGCCGCACTGATTGCCATCACTTTGCGATCTTCTCCCGAAGGTTCTTATGAATTTGCGACCGCACTGCATATTCCAGCCTATCTTTTCCTCAGCGCGACCGTTGCGATGTTTCTTGGACTGACCAACTCAGCCACTGAGATTCTGCGAGATCGCCCCATCATGCGGCGTGAACGGAATTGCCAAACCGGGGCCGCTTCCTATGTGACCGCTAAGTTTGCCGCACTCTCGTTGGTGTCTTCCATTCAATGTTTTATTTATCTAACTGTCGGCAACCACTTCCTAGAAATCGAAGGAGTGCTGTTATATCATTGGATGTGGATGACATTGACTGCATGGACCGGCACGGCGCTTGCGCTGGTGATTTCATCGATGGTGAAAACCGAGCGAGCAGCTCTCACTGCCGTTCCACTCTTGCTTGTGCCACAAATGCTATTGGCAGGCGCGCTGGTGTCTTACAAAGAAATGAATCGAGCACTGTTTCAGGATTCCAGCGAAGTTCGAGAACGCGGTGGCGTGCCGGTTCCGGCGGTCATCATGCCTTTGCGTTATGCTTACGAAGGCATGATCGTCTCACAAGCAGTGAGAAATCCCTTCGAGGTCGAACGCATCCGACTGCAACGCAAGATCGACCGCGCACGTCGTCCTGAAAACGTGACCAATTTCGAAGTCGATGAGCAATTTGAATTGGCCAAAGAAGGACTCAGACGCCTGCTCGCAGCAGGAGCCACGGACAAAGCCGAAGCGGCCGACCTTGTGGAACGCATCCGGCGGATTTCCAGCTCTGGAACGCGGATCGAAGTGGAGACCATGAAAGTCTGGCCTGATGATGATACCAATGCTCGCCCGGCATCGGATTTCTTTGTCAACGAACGCATCGACTTGCTGATTCGCGAGGCTGAAACATTCCGCAATGACTACCGCAATACGCACAACCGAGTCGTTTTCCATGCATTGAAGAAGCCATTGCCATGGATCGCTGATCCTCCTGCTGAAGGCGTCGTTTTTATAGAACCACGCGGCCACATCGACACTCAGCGCTACTGCGGCTACATCCTCGCGATGATGATATTAAGCTGCATTCTTACGACGATTCATTTGGTCTCACGACAAAATCGGCAGACACATTAAATCGATTCGCACGAGAAATGAAGCGGTTTTCTGCCTCGCAGATAGTCCGCCGCATCCATTCGCTTGCCGCCCTCTGGCTGCACGCTCGTTAGTTTGAGCGCGCCGCCACCGCAGCCGACGATCAATCCATCTTCGCCACTCGCGATCTCGCCGGGTTTTAGTTTTGTCTCAACTACTGAAGTTGGTGGGAAAATTTTCAAACGTTTCAAATCACTGCCCTCACAGGCGAGAGCGAATGTTCCCGGCCATGGATCGTATGCGCGAATCCGCCGTTCCAACGCAGATGCAGCATCGCACCAGTTGATCCGTCCGGCATCTCGCTCAAGCTTTGGTATATAACTCACCAAAGATAAATCCTGCGCGATCCGTGGCGCGTTACCTGCCGTAAGTTTTTCCAATGTTTCCGACAAAACCTCCGCCGCAAGCTCCGCGAGTCGGTCATGCAAACTGCCACCAGTCTCATCATCTCGCAGCGGAATGGATTTAGAAACTATCATATCTCCCGCATCGAGTTCACGCACCACATGCATGGAAGTCACTCCTGATTCCAAATCGCCAGCATCAATCGCAGCCTGAATGCAGGCCGCGCCACGGTATTTAGGCAACAACGAGGCATGCAAATTGATGATCGCCACGCGTGGCAGGGTGAGGATGTTGCTGCGCAGAATCTGACCATATGCCATGACGATGATGATATCTGGATTCAGAGCCGCAAGGCGCTCAGCACAATCGCCGATCTTTTCGGGTTGAAGCACGGGAATGCCTTCAGCGAGTGCCAAAGTCTTGATCAATGGCGGCGTGAGAATCTGATGCCGCCCCACAGGTTTATCAGGCTGGGTCACCAAACAAAGCGGAGCTTGGCCACTCTTCATCAGGTGTCGGAAAGATGGGATCGCAATATCTCCGGTGGCGATAAGTATGAGTCTCATGTTGAAATGGGAGTGATTACTTTAAGCCCGGCTGAGATAGTACCATGAAAACCAATACGGGCACCAACAACACAACATCTGCCAGCACACGCAGAGAATCCATCTCGAAGTTCGCTCGCACTCGATTGAGCACATACAACAAACCTGCACCAGTGAGTATCGCATAGAAAAAGGGCCGAGTCGTTTGCCCCTCATCCATCATCGCATAGATCAATGAAGCACTCGCTAGCACAATCAGCGGCAAAGTAAGCGCCAATTCATCGCTGGCTTTGGTTTCGACATCCGCTGAACGAGCGGCGTGTTCCCATAGATCAATGGCAGATATGCTAAGCACACACAGCACGGAAAAACACAAAAACTCGCGGGACATCAGCATGTCGCCGAGATCATATTCATATCGATATATATGAGCCGTCATTGCCGTGCCAAATGCGAAGGTGATGCCAGCGAAGATATTTTTCGTATGTGGAGTCTCTGCCGGATCCTGAGATGACAACATCGATAATCCGAAAAAACCAGCAACCATCACTCCGCCGAACAACGTGTGTTTGTAAATGGCCATCGGCATCCTTAAAACCACCAGCGCAATCACCGTGATCCCTGCGAGCACCAAGCCAGCACGGAAAAAACGCTGATGCTGGACATGGAATCGGTGACGCGGCTCTAGCTTGGCGTTGATTCCACCTGCAAGTGACGCATCCAGCAATCGGTCCGAAACATAGATGATCCACACCGCAAGACCGAGCGATGCGTAGGCTTCCCATGGGTGATAACCCAGCCGCCATGTCTGAGCAAAAACATACAACCATGCCATGGCCACAAGCGGGGCATCCAGACTCAGCAAGTTAGGAAGAAGCCATAGCGGCTTGCGATAAGGAACGGACACGGTGGCAGACGTTTCCCGAGTGATTCCCTGAAAGCAAGCCGGATTCAACCTCGCTTCACGCCATAATACTCGCAGCAACCTCATCAGCCGCACTTTTCCCCAGCAAACAGGTCACAAGAGTGAGGCCGAAATCCAGCGCCGTTCCCGCGCCGCGTGATGTGATTATGTTTCCATCCACCACCACCCGCTCATCCAGAGCGCTAGGGAGCGCACCTCGCGCCGACTGATGCGCGGTGAAACTCCACCCCTCCAGCAATCCTGCATCCATCAACACTAGTGGCGCGGCACAGATCGCGGCGATCCATTTCCGCTGCTCGGAAAATTCACGTGCCAATTTCGCAGCTCGTCCATCAACGCGCATCGCCTCCACACCCGGACCACCCGGAATCATTAACAAGTCGAATTCACTGAAATCCGCGTTTTCCAACAAAACATTTGCCTCGACACGGATGCCATTTCGCCCGGTTGCTATCTGATTTCCCAGCGATGCCACCACCACCTCAATGCCCGCGCGCCGCAAAAGATCAACCGGCGTGATCAACTCGATTTCCTCAAATCCATCCACCATCAAACACAGCACACGTATTTTCATATCATTGTGAAGTTATACTAAACCAACGGCTCGGCGCACCCGCGCCAGAACCTTAGACGCTTCCTCACGCGCACGAACCGCTCCCTCTGCCAAAACCTGATCCACAAAATTGGCGTCAGCCATAATCTCTGCACGGCGCTCTCGCATCGGCGCGAAAAAATTCCAGTAGGCCTCCGCCAGTCGCTTCTTGAAGTCACCATATCCAACTCCGCCACGTTCATGATCCACCACCATTTCCTGATACTCAGCTTCACTGGCGAATAGCTTGTAGAGCGCGAGAATGGTCGAGTTTTCCACCGCTTTTGGCTCTTCCACCGGTGTGGAGTCGGTGGTGATTTTCATGATGAGTTTTTTCAGCGGCTTCTCATCACCGAAGATCGGCAGCGTGTTGTGATAGCTTTTACTCATCTTCCGCCCATCGAGCCCTATCACCACAGAGGTGTCTTCACGAATGATCGGCTCAGGCAAAACCATCGTGCCCTCGCCAAACGTTTCGTTCATCTTCACAGCCAAATCACGCGTCACTTCCAGATGTTGTTTCTGGTCCTTACCCACCGGAACCTTGTTGGAATCATACATCAAAATATCCGCCGCCATCAGCACTGGATAAGCGAAAAGCCCGTGGTTTGGCGCGATTCCCTGAGACGTCTTATCTTTGTAGGAATGGCATTTCGCCAACAGGCTCATTGGGCAAACCGTCGATAGAATCCACGCCAACTCATTCACCTCCGGCACCGCACTCTGGCGGAAGAACACCGCACGCGCTGGGTCCAGTCCACACGCGAGAAAATCAATCGCTAGCTCGCGCACATTCTCGCGCAGCGCCACAGGATCTTGCGTGGAGGTCATCGCATGATAATCCGCGATGAAATAAAACGCCTCGCCCTCATCTTGCAGGCGCACTGCTGGCTCCATCGCGCCGAAGTAATTGCCGACATGGAGTTTTCCGCTGGGTTGAAGGCCGGTCAGGATGCGCATGGCGCGAAAGATGGATTCCATAGGCCGACGCGGTCAAGCGACAGTGTTCTCAGTGCTGCGGAGCGTGGATTGTCACATCTCCGAAAACAAGGCATCCACCATGTTTACACATTTCTCGCCAGGCATCACACTGAGGTTCATCTGGTTCATCACATAAGCAAAAGAAACGCCAGATGCGGGATCGCCCATCGCATGGCTGCCACCGGCTCCCGGATGACCGAACGCACGCTGCGATGGGCCGAAAATCCGGCGAATTTTCTCGCCGTGCTCGTCCACCGGATCCAATTGCGCACCACAGGTGAAAACGGTATTTCGCAACAAAACGCGGTCGAATCCTGAAATGACCGGTTCAGCAAGCGCGGCACGCACTCGAGGCGAAAGCGGACTTTCAAGCGCACCGATCGCCGCTTGATAAAACTTCGCCAGCGCCGATGCCGTGCCCACTCCACCGAGCGCCGCTTGCCCAGAAGACCATGCGCTGGAATCGTTCATGTCGTGCACCGCGTGCAGCCCGCGCGGCGAGGCAAATGACTTGCGGGTAAATGTGCCCGATGTCGTGAGCTGTTTGTAAAACGCATCCGCAAGATCGTCTTTGCCCACTTTTCCTGGGTAGAGTTGAGCGACTCGTGGCCACTCCGTTTCTGGCAGGCCGATCCAGAAATCCAAATTCAGCGGACGGGCGATCATTTCTCGCCAATATCCACCAAGTGGCAGCCCGGTGAGGCGTCGCACTGGCTCGTCTAACAAAGCGCCGAAAGTCCGTGGATGATAACCGTGACCTTCTCCCAATCGCCACGCCGGGACTTGTGCCTCAATCGACTCCACCACCGCTGCGTGCTCCAAAATGCTGGCGCGCCGGTCTAGCGCAGCCAATCCGCATTGGTGCGATAACAAGTGCCGAAACGTCGCTTCAGCCAGCGGAAAATTCCGCCAAACCTCGCGCACTGGCGTGTTCTCGTTCAAGCCACGGCTCTCCAGCGCGAGCAGCAAACTGGCTGCCGAGGGCACCTTGGTCGCGGAATAAACAGGCACCAGCGTATCGATAGTCCACGGGCGCTTTTGTTCGCGTTCAGACCAACCATGCCCACAGGACAAAACCTCAGCACCATCCCACCAAATGCTCACTGACGCCCCTAACTCACCACGATCACGAAAATTTCGTTCAAAAACATCCAACACCTTGCCCAGCGAAGAAGCGCAAACCGACATGCGCGGATTTCATCCATCAAGTGCTTTCACGCAATTCCGAAATCTCAGCCTCCATGGATTCCGCCGCGAGCGGATAATTTCCCGCCGACCACTCGGCCACCAAGCGGAAACACACCGCCAACAGCGTGGGACCGATGAACACGCCCACTAGCCCAAAGGCAAATGCACCGCCAATCACTCCCACGAAGATGAGAATAAATGGCATCTTGCTTCCCTGACTGATCAGAAATGGCCGCAAAACATTGTCCACACTGCTGATCCCCAGCAGTCCCCAAGTCAGCATGAAAATGCCCCAGCCTGTTTGACCTTGCGCAAAAAGCCAAAGCGAAGCGGGCACCCAAACAAGCGGAGGGCCAAATGGAACCACCGCAAATAAAAACGTTAGTACAGATAGCAGCACCGCTCCCGGCACACCCGCGATCCAGAACCCAAGCAGCGCCACCAGCGCCTGCGCGACCGCTGTTCCCAGAATGCCATAAATCACGCCACGCACGGTATCACCCGCCACCTTGATCAAATGCTGCCCACGCCGCCCCGCGAGCCGCTCCACCACCACCGACAGCCGTTGCGAAAGCACTGGCGCATCGCGAAGTAAGAAAAATGCGAGAAACGCGCTCATTAAAACCTGCGCCAAGCCCTGCCCAACCGTCAGTCCTGCCGACAACAACCAGGTTCTCGCCCACAACAAACCTTTGCCAAATAAGACCACGATCTGCGGCGATTGACGCACGACCTCCCCTTCCGCAGGAAACTCTTCATCGGTTTCTGGGGCCACTGGAGCTTCTTGCAGAACGAGGCCGTCTTCAGTTTCAACCACGATTTTCGGCCTCGGCGGCGGTGGAGGTTTCATCGTCTCGTCGAGTTGATTCATCCATCGATCCCGCTCCTCGGAAAACCCGGCCCAATATCCCTCCAACTCATCACCCACCAGCGGCACCCCACGCACCCAAGAAGGCGCTTGTTTGGGCGTCGCCATGAACCAATTGCGCGTCGCCAAGGCGAGATCCTTGCCGTCCTGCGCAATGCTGACGCCGATCAATACCACCGGCCCCGCCAAAATCACGGTCACCGTCAGCGTGACGAAACAGGCGGCAAGTGTGCGGGAACCCCGGAACCAGCGCGTAAAAAGCCGCTGCAACGGATGCAGCGTGTACGCCAAAATAATCGCCCACGTCAGAGCCGTCAGGAACGGCTTTAGTACAAATATCGAGCCGACAATTAACAAAATCAGTGCTGCCAAGCCCAGAAGTTGCTCGTTATTGCGGGCTGGGGTTGGTGATTCGTTTTGCATACCCAAAAACCTAGCGACCACCCTCCCACGCTGCCAACCACATTACCGGAAAAATCCACTGAGCCGCGTGATCGGGGCTATCATTCATCCGCACCTTACAATTCTGGGAAAACGACAACGCATAACTCAGCTAGTATGGCCATTTTCAGAGTTCCTCTGAACTGAGTGGGATGAGCTTCATTAAGCTACGTTGAAGACCAATTTTGAGTGTTTGATTGCCATGTATCGGGATCACAAGGCGTTCAATTCGCCCTTCTTTGGTGTAAATGTGGTGGCTGCCATGAACTCTCGAAAGACACCATCCTTTCTCTTCCGCAAGTACCGCAAGTCGTTTGCCTGATACGGCTTTCATACCGCCACTTCCATGATGCGCTCGGATGATTCGTTTTCTTCCGGCTGGGCCGCCAATAACCAGCCTTCGATTGCTTCTCGCAGATTTATTTCCAGCTCTGGGAGTGTCTCCCCTTGCGTGAAGCAGCCCGGGAGTGCCGGCACTTCTGCCCAAAATCCTCCTTCTTCAGCGTCATGGATAATTGCTTTTAGCGTCATGAAAAAAAAGTATCGAACCGCGATCAGAGAGCAAGATGTTGATTAGCGAAAACTCGCGACCTGAGGACGCTGAGCCCTGTCCGGCAGAAACCTTTTCACCCAAAAAACCGCATGATCTGCTTCAGCGACGCCAACGAGGCACGCGGCGGCGGATACCTGAACGGCGGGTCAATTCTCAAGGAACGCCTCAGCACCGCGCGTTGATGCGTGAAACAATCGAAACTCGCGCGCCCGTGGTACGTTCCCAAGCCACTCTCGCCCAAGCCGCCGAATGGCAGATCGCTGCCGATGATGTGACTGATCGTATCGTTGATGCAGACTCCGCCGGAGCGCGTTTCTGCTATCACCCGCTCCTGTAACATCCGATCCGCCGTGAAAAGATAGAGCGCAAGCGACGGCGGCTCGACACGTAGCTGAGTGAAAACTTCCTCGATCTCGCCAAACTCAATGATCGGCAAAATCGGGCCAAAAATTTCCCCGCTCAGCGCCGCAGAATCTGCTGCTAGCTGAGTCAAAATGGTCGGCTCCAGATACAAATCCGCCACTTCCGCTCGCCCACCATAAGCGATCACACCCTCGCCGATCATGGCGTGGAGGCGGTCAAAATGCCTGCGATGGATGATCCGCCCATAATCCGCGCTGGCCTGAGGATTTTCTCCGAAAAACTCGCGAATGACTTTGCGCAGCGCATCCAGCAAAGCCGGAGCCACACGACGGTCCACCCACAGATGATCTGGCGCGACACAGGTCTGCCCGGCATTGAGAAATTTTCCCCACACGATGCGTCGGGCGCTCATTTCAATCGGCGCATCGGCCGCCACAATGCACGGACTTCTGCCGCCAAGTTCCAGCGTCACCGGCGTCAAATGGCGTGCTGCCGCCGTCATCACCGTTTTGCCCGTTTGAGTGCTGCCGGTGAAAAAAATGGTGTCGAATTTCTCGCGCAGCAGTGCCTCCGCGCACTCCTGACCGCCCTCGATAGCGGCGATGTATTTCTCATCAAAAGTCTCCGCGATCATCGCTGAGAAAACGGCAGCCGTTTGCGGCGCGATTTCCGATGGCTTGAGCACCACCGTATTACCACCCGCAATCGCACCCACCAGAGGAGCGAGCAGCAATTGCAGCGGGTAATTCCAAGGTCCGATGATCAACGCTACCCCGAATGGCTCCCGGCGCAGCTCCGCCGCAGATGGCCAAGCGAAAAACGGTGCCTTGCGGCGCTCGGGTTTCATCCATGATCGCAGATTCTTGAGCGCGCAGCGGATTTCCGCATGCACGTAGCCGATCTCCGAAGCGTAAGCCTCGTGCGGACTTTTCCGTAAATCCGCGTGCAAGGCGGCCAATAATGCCTGCTCTCGCTCCAACAATGCATCGCGCAGTGCGGACAATTGCTGCCTCCGAAAGTCCTCAGTCGCGGTCGCACCGGACTGAAAAAAAGCTCTTTGGCGCTCAACGAGAGAAGCATGGTTCATAATCTGTTTGCCGCATGCAGGCGATGCCGCAATGCTCCGTCAAGTCATGATTCGTGCGTTTGCAATCGGTATTTTGGTGTCCGCGATGAACGTCCGTGCGGACGATGATGCAGACCGACTCGCGCATGCAGGTGTCGCCACTTTCGATGCCGCATACCGTGGCTGGAACAGCGATCAATTCGCGAAAGCTGCGCACCAATTCAAACAAGCGACTCAGAAAAACCCTCACTCTGCCACATTTCACTATTGGCTAGGCGCAGCGTCATTTCATCGCATGCTAAAAATACAGAACGGCCCCAATCCAGACATGAAAGCAGCAGACGCCGCCATGGCCGATGCCATCCAAGCATTTGAGAAAGCCGTGGAATTGGACCCCAAACACGGCGAAAGCCACGCGCTTCTCGGCACGCTCTACGGCATGAAAATCCAGGGCGGCTTCGTCAATGCGATGCGCTACGGCCCCCGCGTGCAGAGCCACCAAAAACACGCCCTGAACTCGAACGGCCTCAACCCACGCATCCGCTATCTGCTCGGAGCCGGGCGTTTCCACGTCGCCAAAAACCACGAGGCCTACCGCGTCGCGCTCGCCACCCTGCTTTCCGCCGAAGTGCTCTTCCTCGCCGAAGCAAAACAACCGCTCAAACCCCTCGATCCGCGCTGGGGACTGAGCAGTTGCCGCACTTTCATCGGCCTGACCTACCTGAAGCTAGATGACAAAGCGCACGCGGCCGAATTTTTCAAGAAAGCCCTTGCCGATCATCCGAGCGACCACATAGCTGCAAGAGAACTCGCGCGCATCGTCTCTCATTGATCAGCTCCATGAATCGCAAAAAAGTCATCGTCATCGGCTCCGGCCTCGGCGGCATTTCCGCTGCCATTTCTCTCGCCCAAGATGGCTACGACGTCACCATCCACGAGAAAAACCCGCAAATCGGCGGCAAGCTCAATCTCCTTAAGGCCCAAGGCTACACCTTCGATCTCGGCCCATCCATCCTCACGTTGCCGCACATTTTTGAACGACTCTTCCAGCGCTCCGGTCGGAAAATGAGCGACTACATCCCGATCCGCACTTTGCGCCCGCATTGGCGAAATTTCTTTGAAGACGGAAAAGTCGTCGATCTCGATCCCGATCCGGCAATCATGGCTGCCGAAGCACGAAAAGTCGGTGAAGACCCGGCGAACGTGGAACGTTTCCTCAAATATTCTTCCGACCTCTACGACTTGGTAAACGCCGGATACTTCGAACAGGGACTCGATACTTCGGAGGAATTTCGCGAGTTCTATGGGCTCGGCAAGTTTCTGAAGTTTGACCTCTTCAGCACGATGCACGGCGGTGTGGCTCGCTACCTGAAAACCCGTCACATGCGGGACATTTTTGACTATTTCATCAAGTATGTCGGCTCATCCGCCTACCATTCGCCGGCGTTCATGAACTGCATGCCGACCATTCAATACCGCTATGATTTGTGGTATGTGGACGGCGGCTTGTATGGCATCGCACTCGGCCTTGGCCGCCTGATGCAGGAAATCGGCGTCAAAATCCATCTCAACAGCGAGGTCAGCGAAGTGCGAAAAGATGGCGAACGCGTCACCGGCATCGTCGCCAATGGTGAGTTTCACCCCGCCGAGATCATCGTTTCCAACATGGAGGTCATTCCCGCTTACGAGAAACTCCTCGCGGAAGACGATGCCTTCATGAAAACGCTGGAGAAATACGAGCCCACCTGCTCCGGTCTCGTTCTGGAACTCGGGCTGGATCGAAAATATCCGCAGCTCGCGCATCACAATTTCTTCTACTCCGATCACCAAAAAGAGCACTTCCACACCGTTTTCCGCAAACGCCAACTGCCGCCAGACCCGACCATTTACTTGGTCGCCGCATCACGAACCGATCCGACCGTCGCCCCGGAAGGCTGCGACTGCCTGAAAATCCTGCCTCACATCCCGCACATCGACGACGAGCATCCGCTCACCCGTGAGGATTACCTCGTCTTCAAGGAGCGTGTGATCGATAAACTGGAGCGCATGGGGCTCGAAAACCTGCGCAAACACGTCGTTTTCGAACACTGCTGGACACCTCTCGACATCCGCGAGCAATACCACTCGAACAAAGGAGCGATCTACGGCGTGGTCAGTGATCGCTTCAAAAACCTCGCGTTCAAAGCGCCTAAACAAAGCGTCAAATACCCCAACTTGTTTTTCGTCGGTGGCTCAGTAAACCCCGGTGGTGGAATGCCAATGGTCGTGCTCTGCGGCCAGAACGTCGCGAAAAAAGTCCTCGCGTGGGATCGCTGAGTTCCACGAAACCGTGGCTCGGGTGTCTCGCCCGCCGCCAATTACCCCCTCCCCATTCCATCGTCAGGACTCAGGAAAAACCACCCGCGCTGTGACCGGAAAATGATCCGAAACCAGCGGACGATCACGGTCGCGTATCTCAGCCGCAAGAATCTCAGCGCCCTTACTGACCAGAATGTGGTCCACTTTTAGCCGACCTTCCCGCGTCCCTCGCCACAAATGTAAGGTCGTTCGAGCCGTCTCGCCCGGATGCAACGCCTGAAACGTATCGATCAATTGCGCATCGCGTGTGAGAGTGGCGAAGCCTGCGTTTTTCTCCACCGCATTTAGATCACCCAATAAAACCACGGGTTCATCCTGAAATTTCCTCCCAAGTATGCGCTGAGCCAACAACTGCGCCGAACGCTCACGCGATCCTTGGTGCCGATGATCCCAATGGGTGTTGAACACGTAAAACCCGCGCTGGGTCGCGCGATCCATCAAACGCAAAAATGTCACCGTGCGGGGATAGCGATTTCCCCAAGTCATCGAGCCCGGCTGCTCTGGCTGATCCGAAAGCCAAAACGTGCCGCTCTGACTGAAATCTTGTTCGAAACGATCTCGCCGGAAAAAAACCCCGGAATACTCGCCCGCTCGGTGACCATCATCGCGGCCAACTCCGTAAAACTCGTAATCTGGAAGCGATGCCCATAAGTCTGCAGCTTGTCCGTGCTGCGCTTCTTGCACCCCGATGACGTCCGGCGCTTCCTCGCGAATCATGCGCACCGCGCCGATCATCCGATTGCGCCAGGCTTTCTCTCCAGAATCATCCAAATTTTCGTAACGGATGTTGAAAGACATCAGCTTCAACTCCAGCCGACCATCAGCCACCACGGCCACCGCTTTTGGCGGTCCCAACTCACGAGACTTGCGGCATGTGCTTGTGGACAAAACCAAAATCACCATGAGGAAAAGCCGAGTCATCTGCATGAAAAAAGCCGCCTCCCATCAGGAAAGCGGCTTAAAATTGAGAAACTTTGTAAACCACTCAGTTGGCTTCCGCCAACACGTTGATGCGGCGTGAGTCTTTATCGAATGCCACGCGGCCATCGATGAGAGCGAAAAGTGTGTGGTCGCGACCGATGCCGACGCCTTTACCGGGGTGAAACTTGGTGCCGCGCTGGCGGATCAGAATGTTGCCAGCAATCACGGCCTGGCCGCCGAATTTTTTCACGCCGAGGCGCTTGCTGCGTGAGTCACGTCCGTTTTTAACGGAACCTTGTCCTTTTTTATGGGCCATGGAAGTAGGTGGTGGTGAGTGGGGTTAATTAACCTGCAATCGAGGTGATCTCGAGAGTCGTCAGACTGCGGCGGAAGCCTTTAGTTTTGTGAAAACCTTTGCGGCGCTTGAATTTGAAGGCGATGCCTTTAGGACCGCGATATTGACTGATCACCTTGGCGGTGACTGATGCGCCTTCCACAATTGGAGCACCGATTTTCACGGTTTCACCTTCGCCAACGATCAATGCGTCGAACTGAATTTCAGAATCCAACTCCGCGTCAATTTTTTCGACATCAAATTTGGTTCCTTCTTGGACGCGGTATTGTTTGCCGCCTGTTTTGATCACTGCGTAGGCCATAGCCGTTTGGTTATAAAGAGTTAATGCCATGCATGGATGCAGGCGGGCGGGGAGAACACCACTGTAGCCCCAGCAGCGCAAGGTTTTTTTGCCCGCCGAGCAAGTTTTCGGGAAATTGGGCACATGCCCAAAGACCCTTCCTGATCCTACCAGCCTCTAAGCGGAGCATGAAACCTGTGAAATCGGTTTTCATTTCCTCGAATCAGACCACAGTGAACGTATGATCATCCGTATTTTCCTAGGTTTCGCCGCCGTTCTGCTCGTCAGTTGCTCATGGTTTGGAATGAAAAAATCAAAGGACACGGAAAATGCGGAAGCCAACCAAGCGCCCAAACTCGTCGGTCGCATCGCCTCGATACCAGCGGATAAAAAGTTCGCCCTGATCCAGAGTTACGAGGCTTGGAAGGTGGAGACAGGGACGATTTTAACCACGCGTGGCAGCGACGAACGCACCGCAAACTTGCGGGTCACAGGCGAATCCATGGGACAATTCGCCGCCGCAGACATCCAGTCAGGTGCCGTGGAAATCGGCGATGCCGTTTATTCTCGGCATGTCCCAAAACCCACCACGACACCCGCCCCAATCCCAGAAACGACAGAAACCACCGCCCATCCAACCAATCCGTAAACTCCATCGCTCCGCCATATATTTAACTTTTTGCGAATTCTTTTCTTCCATAACTTCTTTGGCCTACTTATTTTAAAAAAGTCCCAGTTAGCACTCACCATGTGTTTCAAAAACATTTCAGAACTGTCCCATATCCGGTCATCCGGGTAAATTCTGCGCTGTTTCTCATGGTGGTGCCCATGGTTTGTCCCGAAACATGAACACCACAACCAGCCATTATGAAAAGCATAAGCCCCTCCGGCGCGTCTGTTAAAGCGGACGCGCACCGTCTTGCTGACTTCGTTTTGTTCACTCAACGAAGCTGCATTTTGAACCTGTCCTCTGAACTCAATAAAGGAAACGTCTCCTTCCCGCAGTTCTTCTTACTCACCTACCTTTCAAGCGAAGATTATCTGACGATGACAGACATCTCGAAAAAGATGGGGCACTCGACCGCAGCCGCTACTGGTTTGGTGGATCGCTTGGAAAAACTCGGTTACGTCGAGCGAGTTCACGCTGCCGAAGATCGCCGCAAAATCATGGTCCGCATCACTTCAAAAGGTGTCGAACTCGTGGCAAAAATGCGCTCCGAGATCGTCATTGACCTCGCCAACATCCTTGCGGACATGGACGAGGATCAAGCGGAAGCCGTCGAGCATACCAAGCGAGCTCTCAGCAGCCGCGCGATTGCGTAACGCCGCTTCAATCCACGGATTTCCGCACTCGCTACTTGGCGAAATCCATCTGCCTTCGTTACCGTCTCCCCGGTGATGGAGGCATTTTCATTTCTTGCGGCGATACAAGCCGTTCCCGGCGTTCGCGCGGGATGGGTCGAGAGGGTTCCCGATCTGAACATCACCGGAGACCGCACTGAAGCGATGCGCCAATTGCGGCCACACCACGAACGCTCACTCACCGACTTCACGGGGTCGGATACTCTCATTTTTCGTGCGGAGCAAGTTCATGGAAACTCCGTTGCAAGAGTCCCAGAAAGCCCACAAGTGATGGCAGCGGATGGGCTGCCGATGGTTCCGGGAGTCGATGGGCTGATCACTACAGAAGCCGGAATCACGCTGGTCATCTACGTCGCAGATTGCGGAGCAATCTGGCTGGCCGATTCAAAAACCAGTGCCATCGGCCTGTTGCACTCGGGCAAAAAAGGCACTGAATCGCAGATTTTTCAGCGAGCTTTGGAAGCGATGAGCGAAAATTTCGGAACCCGCGCGGCAGACGTGACCGCCGTGTTAGGCCCGTGCATCCGAACGCCCGATTACGAAGTCGATTTCGCTGCCGAGATTGGGCGTCAAGCAGACCGCGCCGGAGTGGGAAATTTCATCGACTGCGGGCTCAATACGGCATCTGATCTTGCTCGGTTTTACAGCTACCGCAAGGAGTTGGGAAAAACCGGCCGCATGATGGCCATGATCACCCGCGCATCAAACCCATGAGCACCCACACGTTTCTTGCTCCCGCCAAACTGAACTTATCACTCCGAGTACACCGCAAGCGCGACGATGGTTTTCATGAAATCGAGACGCTGATGGTGAAACTGCCGGGATTGTGCGATGAGCTAGTGTTTCAACCAAGCTCGGCCTTTTCGTTTGAATGCGATGATCCAGCGATTCCTGCGGACGAGTCAAACTTGGTGGTCAAAGCAGTGCGGGCCTACGAATCCGCCACTGGCTTGACCTGCAATTTTGCCATTTCTCTCAAAAAAAACATCCCCCACGGCGCGGGACTCGGCGGCGGTAGCAGTGATGCCGCGACGGCTTTGCTCGCACTCGACCAACTGCATCAGGGAAAGGCGGGTGCCGCCCGCTTGATTGAAATCGCCGCAAGTCTGGGCTCCGATATCCCATTTTTTCTGAAACCCGGCGCAGCGCGATGCAGCGGACGCGGCGAAATCATCCAAGAAGTCCCCTCACCCGCCGCGCTGCGTGTCGTGTTGTTGAAGCCGGATTTTTGTGTGCCCACGCCCGATGCCTACCGCCGATGGGCTGGTTCGCGTGAACTCTCAGGCGTGTCCTACCAAGCACAGAATTTGGATCATCTATCGCTCGTGAATGATCTGGAGGGGCCCGTTTTTGAAAAACACCGCATGCTTGCCGAGCTCAAGGAGTGGCTGCTAGAGCGTTATGAAACCGCAGCCGCCCTGTTAGCTGGTTCTGGCTCATGCATGTTTGCCGTGCTCCATCATGGCGAAAATGCCGAAAACCTCATCAGAGCCGCCCACCACGAACTCGATCCCGGCCTATGGTCGTGGAGCGGCATGACAGCGAAGTGAAAATCGCGTTCAGGTGAAATCACAACACGAGCGGTAGGTCGTTGGCTCACAACTGACTGACAATGTCTGTCTAACAACATCCGGTCTAACGAGCGATATTGGATTCCCTCTAGCACATCGTCCACCCCGAAAGTTTCCGCTTTGCAAGGCCGTCCTGCTTGCAATGCTTTCTGGGTGCATAACTTGGCCCCGATCTCTGAAGTTGCATCCTCGCTGGGCATCGCTCCGGCACACGTCCTGAACTTTGGCTCCGACAAGGCGAAGATCGATCTCCGCGCCATCGCTCACGGTGCTCATCAGGGAAAACTCGTCCTCGTCTCAGCCATCACACCCACCCCAGCCGGTGAGGGAAAAACCACGGTCTCTATCGGCTTGGCCCAAGGACTGAAAAAGATCGGTCAAAGTGTGGCGTTGGCCCTCCGTCAGCCCTCGATGGGTCCGGTTTTTGGTCGCAAAGGCGGAGCCACGGGCGGTGGAAAAAGCAGCATCACACCGGCGCATTCCATCAATTTGCACTTCACGGGCGATTTCCATGCCATCACCAGCGCGCACAACTTGCTGGCCTCTGTAGTGGACAACGCCATCTACCACGGCACCTCCCGCCTCGACCCCAGCCGCGTGTTGTGGAAGCGAGTGCTGGACTGCAACGACCGTGGCCTTCGCTC
>JBGSLX010000167.1:0-7511 GCA_041740475.1 Akkermansiaceae bacterium
GCCGTCACCGTGAACCTCGGCACCGTCACCATCAATCCGGACAACACGCTTGAAACTGCGATCAGTTACTACGTGCAAATCGATGCCGGAGCCATCGAGGATGTCTCAGAAAACGCGTTTGTCGGTATCAACGACACCACCACTTGGAACTTCACCACCGCCCAACCGCCGATCACTGCCACCGGACCATTCACCATTTCCGAGAACGCTGCGGGCGGAACCGTCGTCGGCGACCTCAACCCGCTGGTGCTTGGCAAAGAAGGCATCAAATACGTCATGCTCGGCGGCAGTGGTGGCACGATCATGATGAAAGGCACTCCCGGCTCCGGCTACCTCGTGAACCCAATTTTCACCATCGGAGACACAGTGGAAAACTCCACCGGCGCACTCAATGCCTCCAGCGCAGGAAACTTTTCTCCAGTCGGAACACCCGACGGTCTCGGCGCATTTTCTCTCAATGAGACCACCGTGCGCGTCTTCATGAACCACGAGATCGAAGTCCCCACGACTGGCACCGCTGGCTACCCCTTCACTCTTGCTAACGGCACCGTGCTCAACAAAGGCGGCGCTCGCATCAGCTACTTCGACATCGATAAAACCAGCCGCAGCGTAGTGGATGCCGGACTCGCCATCGCCCGCATGTATGACCGCTCTGGAAACGTCGTCACCAATGTCAGTCAGCTCGAATTCGGCGGCCTCGACCGCATGTGCTCGGCTTCTCTCTACGAGCCGCAGTCATTCGGCACAGGTCGAGGATTGGTAGATCGCATTTACCTCACCGGCGAGGAAACCGCCACTTCCTTCGGCCATCCACACGGCGGAACCTACTGGGCGCTCGATACCTCGAACGGCGACTTTTGGGCACTGCCAGACTTCGGTCGCGGTTCGTGGGAAAACGCCGCGCTCGTCGATACTGGCAACACCTCGCAAGTCGCATTCCTCTTGGGCGACGATGCCGAGGCCCGTCCGCTCTATCTCTACGTTGGCACCAAGGACACCACACCGGGTGCGAATTTCATCCAGCGCAACGGCCTAACCGGTGGTCAACTCTACTTATGGAAAGCCACCAACGGAAACACCACTCCGCAGCAGTTCTACGGCTCAGGAAGCATCCGCCAAGGCACATGGGCCGCCATCAATGCCAAGAACGCCGCTGCCGCTGGCACCGCTGGACATGACGCTGCGGGTTACAAAAACGACACCACGCTCAAGACCGAAGCGATCTCACTCGGCGCGTTCTTGTTCTCCCGCCCTGAAGACCTCGCAACCAATCCTGCCGATGGCTCAATGGTGGTCTTCGCATCCACCGGTCGCGGCTCGATCTATCCGCTCGATAACTGGGGCGATACCTACGTGCTCGATATCGACTTTTCCCCTGTCGGCGTGCCGACCAGCGGGTTCATGCGCCTCCTCTACAGCGGTGATGACGCTGGCGACGGCCAGTTCATGACCCCCGAAGAAGGTCTGCGCTGCCCAGACAATCTCGATTGGGCCACCGATGGCTCGATCTACGTGCAAGAAGACCAATCGAACCAGAGCGGTAGCTTCGGAGCCGCTGGCTATGAAACATCCATCTGGCGTCTCGATATCACTGGCGACCTCAGCTCCGCAAACCCCGCAGAAATCGTCGCTCAAGCCACTCGCGTCGCTGAAACCGACCGCTCCACCGTCCTGCCGCTCGGCTCTACTGATGGAAACACCGGCGATGTCGGAAACTGGGAATCTTCTGGCATCATCGACGTTTCATCGCTCTTCGGCGAGCAACCCGGAATGCTCTTCCTCTTCGACGTCCAAGCCCACTCGGTGACCAACGGACAGATCGCGGCGAAGGGTCTCTTCGAAGGCGGCCAGCTTTGTTTCCTCGAAAAAGGTGCCGAACAAGGTGCATTCGCTCTCAATCCGAATACCGGCGTGATCACTCTCGCCAACCCAGAAGCCATCGATCTCGACACCCGCCCAGTTCACCACTTGCGCCTCCAAGCGTTCGACGGCACCAACAGCACGTTCGAGCAAGTCACCGTCAACATCACCAATACCCCAGTCGCTAAAACGAACGACTTCAAGTTCGCCACTTACAACACTTCGCTCTTCCGCGAAGGATCGGCGACTTTGGTGAGCGATCTCGCCCCAGTGACCAACACCCAAGCGCAGAACATCGCCCGCGTCATCCAGCGCAACAATCCGGACGTCATCCTCATCAACGAATTCGACTACGATGAAGACGGTCTGGCCGTGAAACGTTTCAAGGAAAATTACCTCGAAGTCGCGCAGAGCGGTGATAGCCCGGTCTATTACCCCTATGCCTACATCGCACCGGCGAACACCGGCGTTCATTCCGGCTTCGACCTCGATAACAACGGCGTCGTCGTTTCCACTCCGGGCGCGACTGGCTACGGCGAGGACGCCTTCGGGTTCGGCACTCGCCCAGGCCAGTATGCCTTCGCGGTGCTCTCGAAGTATCCCATCGACACTCCTAACATCCGCACCTTCCAGAAATTCCTCTGGAAAGACATGCCCGGCGCGAATCTCCCGGACAATCCTGCAAACCCGGCTGTGAACGATTGGTATTCCGCCGCTGAGCTCAATGTCTTCCGCCTATCGTCGAAAAATCACGCAGACGTGCCCGTGCTCGTGAATGGCACGCCTGTTCACATCCTCGCCAGCCACCCGACACCGCCCGTATTTGATGAAGGTGCGCCGTGGACTGCCGGTGTCGATCACAACGGCCGCCGCAATAGCGATGAAATCCGCTTCTGGTCGGACTACGTGAATCCCGCCGTTTCCAGCTACATCTACGACGATAACGAAACGTCCGGCACTGCCTCTGGCGGTCTGCCCGCAAACACCCGCTTTGTCATCGCTGGTGACCAAAACGCCGACAACAACGAGGGCGACAGCACCGATCCTGCGATCAAACAAATCATCGGCGGCATCGCCACCGTCGGCGGAGCCATCATCCCCTCCAACCCGTTCGTCAATTCCACGTTCCTCCCCGCAGGTGGTGCCGGCCCCGAACCCGACGACACGGCAGCCTTCAGTGGCGGCGTGCGTGTGGACTACGCGCTGCCTTCCAGCTACGGACTCACCGTGAATAACGGCGCAGTCTTCTGGCCTGCGTCAGGCGACCCGATTGCTGCCGCCACCGCCGCCACCGATCACCACATGGTCTATCTTAATCTCACGCTGTCCGGCATCACCCTGCCGCCCAGCGCCGATCTCGCCGCTTACTACGCCCCGGCGAGTGGACTCACTGGCATCGACCTGCAAAACGCGCTGCACAGCATCATCGATGACCACACGGTCGTCGATTACAGCAATGTGGACGAGGTCATGCAGGTGATCGATGCGGCGAACGCGAACGACATCCGCCTGATTTACTCGAACGCAAATCTACCGAAATCTGCTTACATCAGTAATGGTGGTAGCAACGAAACCAGTTGGAACCGCGAGCACGTCTGGCCGAGAAACGACGGTGTCGGACAAGACGGACCGGACTTTTCCGACCTCCATCACTTGTTCCCCTGCCAAGTCAACGTCAACAGCCTGCGCTCTGCGCTCTACTTCGACGAAAGCACCAATCTCGAAAGCGATCCCTTCGCGCCGGAATCCTTCGCGGATACCAATTCATGGGAACCACTGGATCGCGACAAAGGCGTAGTCGCCCGCGCTGTGCTCTACATGATGACTCGTTACGACGGCACAGACCTTGCCACCGAAGATCTCGTGCTCAGCAACAACCCGGTCTTCGCCGGTAACGACATGGGCAAACTCGACACCTTGCTCGCATGGCACAATGCCTTCCCACCGACCGATTACGAAAGAGCTCGTAACAACTCGATCTACGCCGGAGTCGCCGTCGGTCAGATCACCTACGCCCAAGGAAATCGCAACCCATTCATCGACTTCCCGCAGTTTGTGGACGCGATCAACCTGCCCGCTGGCACGACCTCGTTCGATAAATGGCAGCTCGGTCGTTTCAACTTCACTCAACTGTCCAATTCGTCCATTTCCGGTCGTCTGGCAGACAGTGACTCCGACGGACGCAACAGTTATGCGGAGTTCCTGTTCAACACCAATCCACTCAGCGGCGCGGACTCACCACTGATACTTACTCGCGATGGAGATCAGCTCACGCTCGTCTTCCACCGCCCGAATGCAGTGATCCCAGAGCAGGCAGAAATCCAAACTTGCACCAGCCTTCAACAGGCGGACTGGATTGATGTTCCAAACTGGGAAACCTCATCCACCATCACCGATCAAGGTGACTACGAACGCATCGAGTTCACCACCACCATCACCCCAGTCGTCGATCTCCGCCGCTTCTGGCGCGTGATCTTCGAGTGAAGCCCCCCCTCTGGGATCGCCGAGCTCCCGCTCGGTAAAATCCCCTCAGGATCGCCGAGCTCCCGCTCGGCAAACCTCCCCCCGGGCACGCCGAGCTCCCGCTCGGCATATCCTCCCCCCAGGGCACGCCGAGCTCCTGCTCGGCATATCCTCTATCCAGCCCATCTTTCACGCCGTTGCGTAAACTGCGCGGCTTGCTTTCCAACCATTCGAATAACTCCTAACCGAATCCCGCAGCCATCTCATCCAGCGGACTCACCACCCCCAACCCATGCTTGCCCACAGCCACATGCAGATAGATCTCGGTCGTCGTAATATCGTCGTGCCCCAATAAATCCTGAATCGAACGCAAATCCGTCCCGCTTTCCAACAGATGTGTCGCGAAACTATGCCGCAATGCATGACTCGTCACCCGCTTCTCAATCCCTGCAGCCTTCGCCGCCCGTTGCACCGCCCGATTGTACACCCCGCCGTGCATGTGATAACGCCGCACCAATCCACTTTCCGGGTCCATCGATTCCCGCTGCGCTGGAAACAAATAAAACCACTCAAACGTCTCACCCGCTTTTGAAAATTTTCTACCGAGAGCTCCGGGAATGAAAACCCCCGGTCTGCCGTTTTCACGATCCTTCTTCCACACTTCCCGCGCCTTCTCCACTTGTTCCGCAAGCGCCTCTTTCAAGCTTTCCGGCAGCACCGTCACCCGATCTTTATCACCTTTACCACCGCGCACCGTCACGGTCCCACGCCGCAAATCAATATCCTGAATCCTCAACCGCACCAGTTCGCTCAATCTCAAGCCGGCCCCATACTGCAATCTTGCCGCCAGCTCATACTGGCTCCCCATTTTCCCAAAAAATGCTCCCATTTCCTCCCTCGCCAGCACCACTGGCACCCGTTGCGTGGTCTGTCTCAGCTTCACGTCAAAAACCGGCTCCTCCACCCCGCATACATATTTGAAAAAAAACGCCAACGCGTTCAACGCCTGCTTTTGCGTCGAGTAAGCGCACTCTTCATCATCCACGACCGATGTGAGGAACCGCGTCGCCGTCTCCACCTTCATCGCCTCCACCGCAGACCCCGCAAAATTTCCGTATCGCGCCGCCCACGCGCCATAACACTCCTTCGTACGCCGTGCCAACCCTCTCCGCGCACCAGCCGTGCGCACCGCCACCCGCAGCCTCTCCGGCAAACTCCGATGATCCCCGCCTGCTTCTTTGCACGCTTTAAGCCAATCCAAATACCAACGAATCGCCGCCGACCATTGCTCCAGTTGCCAATCCTCCCGCACCCGGCCGTGCCCAATCACCTCCTCAGCCCAAAATACCTTCGCCGCCTCGCGCCCAGCATCCAGCCCCGCACGCAATCGGAAATTTTCCATCCACTCCAACAACACCAAAAAACCCGAACGCTCCCCCTCAGAAAGCCCACGAAAAGCCTCCAAATCCTTCCGCCAACACCAACGAATCGTCACAGCATTTATCATGACCCGGAAGTTAGATACGCTCCCTAACTCGTCGAGTAAAATGTGTTCAGATGAACTTTTAAATTTGATAACCGATGGAGGAACTCTCGTCCCAATCCATAATGCACAGTGGCTGGGAACTTCGGTCCCAGTCCGTCGTGGGGACATCCTGTCCCCAAACCCACCATCACGCGCCCTCGCGTGTTCTAAGGTGCGCCCTCGCGCCCCGGCCTCTGCCACTGCGAAGCCACTTCTCTAGAACCCCATCGCACAAAACATGATGGCGCGAGGTAAAAGCCGCGTTCCTCCCGATGAAAAGTCCTCGGGGAACGCTTAGCCACAGCTCGGCGAGAGCTCTTTAGTCAGATCAAGTTACTTTGCGTCCCACACTCCAGCGGAGCTCGGGTTCTGGTTCTAAGTGCGTATATCAGGCAATCCATTCCACAAATTCCCAGCCACTCCTGCCCAACCTGATATACGTACCAGTTTCCCAAAAAAACCTTGTAAATCCAACGATTCCCGAGCCACTTTCGACGAGTAACGACTCTGGATATACGCACTTAAGCCAATTCCGAGAGATACGAATAAATACTGTTCGTTGAAGAATTTATGAGCGATTGGCAAACCCAGCATCTTTTGAACGAGGCTAGCCGTGATATGGCGCGTCGGGAATTTTCGGACTTCGACCACAACTCCATCAGCAAGATGTCCGACAAGGATCTGGCGGCATGGCACGCCGAGCACGCGTCGGATAGTGCGCAGTTCATTCTTGCCCATAACGAGTGGAATCGGCGCTTGGTTGCGCGGCAGGTGAATGCTACCAAGTTTTCTGCGTTCATGGGCATTGCAGGCATAATAATAGGAGTGTTTCTTGGATGGTTGCTAGCTTCATACAATCCCCCATATCTTGCGAATGATCATAAGCAGAACCCCGGTCAAGATTCCACACGTCAGCATCAATGGAAGAATCCAAATGACGTTTCTCCATATCCCATCACTGAGCCATCGCCGAAATGAAGAGCAACGAACAAGACGAGACACAGCAACCGCCACTAGCCGTTTTATCGGAGACGTTATGCGTGGTTTCACCCTTCACCTCCCGTCTCGGTGTGCGCTCCCGCTAGTGTCGGTGCGTGCTCTTTGACGTTCTCCCCAATAATTTCCCGCATGCTTAGCATCATCATAACGATCCTTAAAGTCGCACTCCCAGCGCTCCCCGTTGCCTCAGTAATTTTTCTGATCGCCAGCCGGAGAACTACAGCTCGCTCGTGGTTCCGATGGGGCGCGGTCACTTCTGCTGGTTGCTACATATTGCTGATGGCGTTGGTCCAGACTACAGAGATACATCTCAAGCATGAGTTAGCTCGATATGATTTTAACAGCGATAGCAACTTTTCGGGTGCATAGATAACCCCGGCGATGAAGCAAGCGATGAGTGCTGTTACGAACGATACACCACGCTCTTTTGCTCCCGTTACAGGTCTTATTCTATGCCCTATTTACTCTGGTTTCTGGCATTTAATCGTTGGCGTTCCGTATATTCTGATCGCAAACCGCGGATCAAAAAAGATTGGAGAACAAGCCGCGCCATGCAACACCTACTAGCCGCATTGTTTCGATGATTTACCTTAGTTATAACCTCAACCCCGTGATCGACGCTCGCCTCCGCTAGTAGGTGTGCATGCGCTCTTACGTTCTGCAA
>JBGSLX010000168.1:0-3124 GCA_041740475.1 Akkermansiaceae bacterium
ACTGAAGCTGGCTTGGATCCAGCTCGTGCGGCATCGCGTGCGTTCGCTGCTGACCATTCTGGGCGTGGCTTCCGGGATGTTTCTATTCACCGCAGTGGAGACGTTGCAGCGCTCACTTGCCAAGGCGACTGAGGCCAGTGCGGCAGACACCACACTCGTGGTTTACCGACAAAACCGCTTCTGCCCTTCAGCAAGTCGTCTTCCAGAGCACTATGCCGACGAGATCCGCCGGATCGATGGTGTCCGCGAGGTGGTGCCCGTGCAAATCGTCGTCAACAACTGCGGAGCATCACTGGATGTGGTCACCTTCCGTGGCGTGCCGAGCGAGCTACTCACCCAGTTTGCCCCAGAAATTCAAATCATCGATGGCAGCGAAGATCAGTGGCATGGGCGCGATGACGGCGCTCTGTTAGGCGAGATCTTCGCTCAGCGGAGGAAACTCAAGACCGGCGACCGCTTCGATGCGGCGGGCGTGACGGTCACGGTTTCTGGCATCATTCGCTCGCCATTCGCGCAGGACAATAACGTGGCTTATGTGAAGCTGCCATTTCTCCAACAAGCCTCGCGCGCCGGTCTTGGGGTCGTGACGCAGTTTAACGTGCGCGTCCATGATTCCGATCAACTCACCCAAGTCTCCGCAGCCATCGACGAGCTTTTTCACACGGCTCCTGAGCCCACCGATACCCGGCCAGAAAAAGCGTTCTTTGCAGAAACAGCCTCGGAATTGATCGAGCTAATCGGCTTCACCCGGTGGCTCGGGCTCGGTGCGGTATTAGCGGTTGCCGGACTGATTGCCAATGCGCTGTTGCTCGTCGTGCGTGGCCGCGTGAAGGAAAACGCAGTGCTGCGCACTCTCGGATTCCCGGGAAAGGCGCTTGCCTGGCTCGTGCTCAGTGAGGGCGGCATGCTGGGACTTGCGGGCGGACTTTTGGGAGTGGGCCTAGGGGCCGCATTCTTGCGTTGGCAGAGCTACACCATGGGAAATGAAGGCCAGACGCTAGCCATCCAGCCAGATGCGACAGTCATCGCTATGGGCCTAACAATCGCACTTTCACTAGGAATCTTGGCATCTCTGTGGCCCGCGTATCAGGCCATGACACAGCCCATCGTCAAAAATCTGCGAAGTTAGAAAAACTCCATGCTGCCCTTCAGTTACGCCGTGCGGAACCTGCTCCGCTCCAAGTCCCGCTTGCTGCAAACCATCGGCGGCAGCGCGGCTGTAGTGCTGTTGGTGATGGTCGCAGTTGCCATCAATCAAGGGATGGAGCGTGTGCTCGCGGCTTCTGGCTCGGAAAATAATGTCATCCTCATCGGTGCGGGCTCAGAGGAAAGCATCGAACGTAGCGAGGTGGCGGAGCGCGCTGCTGGAATCGCCGAGGCAGGCATTCCGGGAATTCATCAGGCGCTGAGTTTGCGGGCGGTTTCGAGCGAAATTCAGATGATGACCTATGTCACTCTGGCCAATGCTCAGCGCGCGCAGGGAATGTTCCGCGGCGTCACGCCACAAGCGCTGTTGGCGCACCCATGCGTCAGACTGATAGAAGGCACGTTTCCCGCTGCCGGTCAGGTCATGCTCGGACGCTACGCTTGGCTCAAACTGGGCCTTGAATCTGGGGAACTGAAAACCGGTAGATCGATCTCAGTGGACGGCCAGAATTTTGAAATATCAGGCATCTTCTCTGCGCCGGGAACCGTTCTGGAATCGGAAATCTGGCTCACTCTCAGCGATCTCAAGGTGATCGCCAAACGCGATACTTTGTCATGCGTCGTGCTCCGGCTCGATGATCCAGAGGATTTCGCGGAGGCGGATCTGTTTGCGAAACAACGGCTGGACCTCGAACTCAGCGCGCTGCGTGAAAGCGACTACTACGCCCGGCTGAGCGCATTTTTCAAACCGCTGCGTGCCATGACCTGGATCACCGCCGGACTGATCGCTGCGGGCGCGCTGTTTGGCGGGGTGAACACGCTGTATGCCGCATTTTCCTCGCGAGTCCGAGAAATGGCCACGTTGCAAGCGATCGGCTTCAGTCGCGGCACGTTGCTGCTCAGCCTAGTGCAAGAGAGCACGCTTGCCTGCCTAGTCGGCACATGGCTCGCCTCGGTGATCGCCATTCTGTTGCTTGATGGTCGCACGGTTCCATTTTCCATCGGCGCTTTCTCGATTGAGATCGGGCCTGCCGCAGCGATCTCGGGTTTGCTCACGGGTGTCTTGTTGGGATTGCTCGGTGCCTTGCCACCCGCCTACCGCTGCCTGAAACCCCCATTGCCCACAGCTCTTCGCATGTCCTAAATCACCATTCCGAAAAATATGAAAACTACCTGCCTATTCATCGCCACCAGCTTCTTGTTCGTTTCATGCGGCGAGAAGTCCACCCAGTCGTCTGCCGAAGTTTCCTCCAGCGCCCCCAGCCCAACACTGGCGGCGGTGCTCGCAGCAGTTCCGGCATCGAACGCTGCCTCGATTACCGCCAGCCGCGCCAGCGCCAAACCCGGCGATTCCATCACGCTGAGCGGTCTGATCATGGGAAATGCCAAACCATTCGTCGATGGGCGCGCGGCATTTATTCTCGGTGATCCGGAGGTTTTGACGCCTTGCAACCAAGTGCCCGGCGATGAGTGCAGCACTCCATGGGATGTGTGTTGTGATTCGCCGGAAGACAAAAAACGCGCCACTGCGACCATTCAGATTGTCGATGCGGATGGCCGGGTGCTCAAAGAGCCGATCGAGGGCGTTGGTGGTTTGCAAAATCTGTCGGAGGTCACCGTCACCGGACAAGTCGCCAGCGGCTCGTCCGCCGAGCTGCTGATCGTGAATGCATCCGCCATCGGCGTCACAAAACCCGTGCAGCCATAACATCGTTGCTTCGTACGCCAACCAAGCAACGAACATCGCGGGAAATTTATTTTCGTCGATGAAAAGGGTTTTAGTGTTGGCTGGTGTATTACTTGATGAAGTGAGCCGAGTCGGTTCACTTCCACAGCAAAAAAACAAATTAAATATATGAAAACAAAGATTGTGAAAGCCATTGCCGTCGTATTCGCCGCCGCTTCGCTCGGCACCTTTGCCTTCGCCGGTTCGACGAATGCACCAAGCGCCAAGTGCGCGGATTGTGAAGCTTGCTGC
>JBGSLX010000169.1:0-2241 GCA_041740475.1 Akkermansiaceae bacterium
TTTGCTGAGGTCGAACTGGGTGAGGCCGTGCTCATTCATGAGCTCGACGATGCGACGGATTTCCTGGAGGTCCACGGTGCGATGCAGTTGGGTGTTCGAAATGATTCGGCGGATAACGAGCCGCGCTTCACTTGTGCAAGCTAGGTCGGCGGAACAAACAGCGTCAAGCGGCAAGACGGTGGCTCGCATGGAGCCGATGAACGAGGGGTTTGATACGGGTAATTTCTTCTCCCCATGCGGGCGGGCGCTGCTTACACATCGCTGCCATGCTTCGCTCCCAGCCGCTCAATGTGCTGCCTCGCCCGCCGATGAAAGGTGAGTTGGTGCCCGTGGATTATTTTCGCGAAATGGAGCTGGCAGAAGTGCGTCGGCAGGGGCGTGCGCTGGAGGTGGATCTGGGATGTGGCGATGGCACGTTTCTGATGGAAATGGCGAAGCAGTATCCCGAGCGGGATTTCATCGGCGTGGAGCGGCTGTTAGGACGAGTGAGAAAAGTCTGCCGGAAGCTGACGCGTGCGGAGCTTTCAAACGCGAAGGTGTTGCGGCTGGAGAGCCGATATGTTGTGGAGTGGCTGCTTCCAGAGTGCTCGGTTTCCCGGCTGCACTTGCTGTGCCCGGACCCATGGCCGAAGGTGCGCCACCATCGGCGGCGGCTGGTGCAGACAGAATTTCTCGATGCGGTACAGCGCGCGCTGGAGCCGGGCGGCGAGTTTTTGTTCATGACCGATCACGAAGAATACTTCTGCTGGGCCGAGGAAAAAGTGACGGCACACGGTGGCTTCGAGCGGCTCGCTTGGGAGGAAAATTCGTTTTTCTATCCGAAGACAGACTTCCAACAGTTGTGGGAAAGCGAAGGAAAGGCGATGTGGCGCTTGCGCAGTCGCAAGCCTATCAGCGCGGACGTAGAACCAGCGGCGGATCGCTGAGAAAACCTGCGATCTGGAGGTTTCCTGACTCGTCGATGCGCAGGGTGACGGCACCGGTCGTGGCTTGGTCGATGACTTGGATGCCGCGCGATTTCCAATAGGCGATAGTCGTCGGCAGCACGGCTTCGCCCTCGGGGTGGGATTGGTTGGAGGCAATGATGGCCTGTGGATCGACCGCGTCCAAGAAGGCATCGCAGAGCGAAAGGTCCGTGCGGTGGCGTCCGGCGATGATGACGTCTGCAGAAACGTCAACTCGGGCATCGAGCATGCGCAGCTCGGTGCCCATGCCTGCGTCACTGGTGAAGAGAATTTTCCAGCCGCGCCAGTGGAGGCGAAAAATGGCGACTCGGTCATTGGCCAGCTCGTTGTGTGCGAATGAGTCTGGCGCGTGCAGAACTTCAAGCGTGGCACCGTCTGGCATCGCGAGAGTTTTCGTTTCCGCCGCATGAATCAGTTGCACGCCCGCTTGCGGTGCCTGCTCGGTCCATGCGCGGAAGCTGGGACTGCGCGAGCGTTTCACGGGCAGCAGGGCTTGGCGGATGGGAAAGGTTTCCCAAACCTGCGACCCACCGCCGAGATGGCCGCCATCCGGGTGGCTCAGCACCACGGAATCCGGCGCGATGCGCATTTTCTGCAACGACGGAGCCACCAAAAAATCGAAACTGTGGCGATCTCCGCAATCGATCAGCACCGCCGCGCCTTTGCCATCGCTGAAACACGCCGCGCCCGAGCCATAAGCAAGGTCATACACCAGCAACAGCGGCTGGTTTTCACCGCCCAGCGCGATGTGGCTGCCGGGGATCGCGGCGAATCCCTGCGCTGAAAACACGCAGGCATCCGCGACCCAGCCGTTCAATCGATTGATGTGGTGTGCGAGCTGCGGGTGGATGGAAAACGCAGCCGTCGCCAGCAAAGCAATCAGCAGCAGGAGAAAAATCAGCGGCACCAAGACGACGTTCGCGATGATCGAGATCGGAGTGATCAGGCCGAAGTGAATGGCGGTGAGCGGCGTCGAGCCCACACCCGCAGCGAGCGAAACGGCGAAGGAGTCCGCCAGTTTTTGGCGCAAGCCGAGCAGGAATTTCTTACGGCGGCTCATCAACTGCAACGGCACGTAAAGGTCCGGCTGCGACATCCACGAGAAACACCTGGCCGACCACGCGGTGCCCACGGCGATCGCGGCCACCACGCCATACGAGAGCTGCACGCCCGGCTGAAACAGCAGCCGACCATCCCACAACATCGCTAACAAAAGCACCGCGCCCAGCGCATTGAGCAGGTCTGGCCTGCGGCGGAAAACGAAGGCCCCGAGAAA
>JBGSLX010000170.1:0-6402 GCA_041740475.1 Akkermansiaceae bacterium
CGGCGGCTGGAGCAGCTTCGGCGGCTGGAGCAGCTTCAGCGACAGGTGTGGCTTCGGCGGCTGGTGCGGCTTCGGCAGCGGTATCGCTTTCATCATCCTTCGGGCTGGAGTCGCCATCGGGATCGAATTTGTTTTTGATAACGCGTGCGATCATCGAAGCAGGTTCAAGGATTGTGCCGAGCAATTGCGAAAGGACGGCCTCGCGGGACGGAATGTCAGCGATCGCTCTCAGTTTATCGCCATCGAGCACCGCATTTCCGAGCACGCCGATTTTCATTTCCGGCTTTTTGAATTCCTTCTCGAAATTCTTGATCACCTTTGCCGCGGCAAACACTTCGCTTTCGCCCATCACAAACGCGGTCTGGCCGACGAGGCCGACACTGATGTCTGGCAAGCCAGCATCTGCGAGCACTTTGCGCATGTAGGAGTTTTTTGCCACGGTGCAACGAGCGCCACCCGTGTCGAGACGATTGCGCAGTTCGCTGAACTGCTGAACAGTGAGCCCGGTGTAATCGATTACGATTACGTAAGGAGACGCGTTGACGCGTTCCAGCAGGCCGTCGAGGATGATTTGCTTATCAGGATTCATGGGTCGGTGGGCGGTGCTGGTTAAGATGCGGATTTGGTGTAAGTGGAAGCTTCCAGCGGAATTCCGGGAAGCATCGAAGCGGCGAGTGTGACCGCCTGAATGTAGTTACCCTTCGCGGTGGCAGGTTTCGCACGAACCACGCTATCGACAAACGCACGCGCGTTTTCTTCAAGCTGAGCGGACTCAAATGAAGACTTGCCGATGGTTCCGGAAACATTGCCATTTTTATCGAGTTTGAAATCAACGCGTCCTGCTTTGACTTCTCTCACGGCTTTGGCGGTATCGTCGGTGACGGTGCCGGTTTTCGGGTTGGGCATCAGACCGCGTGGTCCGAGCACCCGTGCGATTTTCCGAACTTCCGTCATGGCGTCAGGAGTGGCGATGGCGGAGTCGAAGTCTGTGAAACCCTCTTGGACCTTTTTGATCAGATCTTCGTAACCGACAAACTCGGCACCAGCGGCCTTGGCGGCCTCAGCGGCAGCGCCTTGGGCGAAAACGGCGATTCGGACATTTTTACCGGTACCGTGTGGCAGGGAGACTGAGCCCCGGACCATCTGGTCACTTTTGCGCGGGTCCACTCCGAGACGGAAGGAGAGCGTGACAGTGGGAGTGAACTTGGGCGCTGGGAATTGCTTCACAGTGCTGATTGCTTCTGGCAGGGAGTAGCTCTTGCCGACTTGGACGAGGGCTACGGCCTGTTGATAACGTTTGCTGCGGTGTTTGGCCATTATGTTGTTTGGTTGGCAGTTCGTGCGGATTTCGTGGATCGAAACCCTCCTGCGGGCGCTTTGGGTTTTTGAGGCCCTTGGCTGAGAATTTGAGAGAGATGTTTGTTGGCGTGACCGCCAACGCCACTTGATTACATGCCTTCGATTTCGAGTCCCATCTGGCGGGCGGTGCCAGCGAGAATGCGAGCGGCGGCTTCTGGGTCCTTGGTGTTGAGGTCGGGCAGCTTGATTTTGACGACGTCCATCAACTGCGCCTTGGTGATTTTACCCACTTTATTGCGGTTCGGCTCTTTGGAACCCGATGCGAGACCGGCTGCCTTTTTGAGCAAGTTGCCGGCTGGTGGACGTTTGGTGACGAATGAGAAGGACTTGTCTTTGTAAACCGAGATCACAACCGGAAGGACATCACCTGCTTGGCTCTGTGTGGCTGCGTTGAACTCTTTACAGAATCCCATGATATTGACACCTGCTTGACCGAGGGCGGGACCCACAGGCGGAGAGGGATTTGCAGCTCCAGCTTTGATCTGGAGTTTGATGATTTTGACGACTTCCTTGGCCATGGTTGTTTAGGTAATTTGAAATTTGAGATTTGAGATTTGAGATTTGAAACATGCGGATCACGCGCGCTCGACTTGCCAATACTCGAGTTCGACTGGCGTGCTGCGTCCGAAAATAGTGACCGATACGCGGAGTTTGCCGCGCTCTGGATCGATTTCTTCGACTACGCCGTTTTGACTCTGGAACGGACCGTCGGCGACTTTGACGGTATCCCCGACCTCGAAACTAATTGCTGGGCGGACGCTTTCCTCGCGCTCTTTGATTTGTGAAAGCATGGCGTCCACTTCACGTTGGCGCATCGGAGCGGGACGATCTTTTGTTCCTGCGAAACCGATGACACCTTCCATCTCCTTGATGAAAAACCAGGTCTTCTCGACGAGCTGGCCATCCTCATCACTGAGGTTCATGTTGACGATGATGTATCCAGGGAAGAATTTTTTCTTGGTCTCAGTTTTCTTTCCACGGCGGATTTCAGAAACCATTTCGGTGGGTACTAGGACCTCGCGAATGTATTCAGTCATGCCCTCAGCTTCGGCAGTGCGCGCAATACGATCACGGACTTTCCCTTCTTGGCCGGAGAGGACTTGGACGACATACCACTGATCGCGGAAGGTTTTAGTTTCTGACATGACGGAGCTGAATTGATTGGAAAATATCGACGACTGGAGGCGAATCAGCGGCCGAGGTTGGTGAAGAAGCCCACTGTGAGCATGTGAATAAAATCCCAGAGCTGGACAAATCCAGCGAGCAGGACCATCGCGATCAGCACCACGATGGTGGAATCAACCAGTTCTTTGTATTTTCTGAGTCCCTTGATTTTAGGATCAGATTCCCATGGCCAGCTCGCCTTGCGGAGCTCACCTTTGACCTCACCCAAGAAACCGGAGATTTTTGAAAACATAATGTGCTGATATCGGAACGATTTAGGAAAATGGCACGGCAGGAGGGACTCGAACCCCCAACACTCGGTTTTGGAGACCGATGCTCTACCAATTGAACTACTGCCGTTTTGAGGCGACTTTGGGGCACTCCGTTTGACCGAAGTGCCCCGAAATCTGGCGACCAGCCCGCTCAATAAGATGCGGAATTGATGCCTCTTCGCAAATGCTTACTTGATAATTTCGCCGACGCGGCCAGCTCCAACAGTGCGGCCACCTTCGCGAATGGCGAAACGCATCGTTTGTTCCATGGCGATCGGAGTGATGAGCTCCACTTCAAGGTTGATGTTGTCACCAGGCATGACCATTTCGACACCTTCGGGAAGCTTGATGCTGCCGGTTACGTCGGTGGTGCGGAAATAGAACTGCGGGCGATAGTTCGAGAAGAATGGCGTGTGACGACCGCCTTCTTCTTTCGAAAGAACGTAGATTTCGGACTTGAAGATGGTGTGACCCTTCACAGTGCCGGGTTTGGCGATGACTTGACCGCGCTCAATGTCGTTCTTTTTCAGACCGCGAAGAAGAAGACCGCAGTTGTCACCGGCACGACCTTCATCGAGCAGTTTGCGGAACATTTCGATGTCCGTAACGGTGGTTTTCTGAGTGTCTCGGATGCCGACGATTTCGACTTCTTCCATCTTTTTGATGATCCCGCGCTCGACACGGCCGGTGCAGACGGTGCCACGACCTTCAATCGAGAACACGTCTTCGACGGGCATCAGGAAAGTCTTGTCGATTGGGCGCTCAGGCTCAGGGATGTAAGAATCGACTGCATCCATGAGCTTCATGATGTTTTCCTTGTGTCCTGCATCACCTTCAAGAGCTTTGACGGCGGAGCCTTTGACGATTGGAATGTCGTCGCCGGGGAAATCATAACTGGAAAGGAGGTCGCGAACTTCCATTTCAACGAGTTCGAGCAGCTCCTCGTCGTCAACGAGATCCACTTTGTTCATGAACACAACGAGTGCTGGCACACCGACTTGGCGAGCGAGAAGGATGTGCTCGCGGGTTTGTGGCATTGGGCCGTCCGCAGCGGAAACCACAAGAATGGCACCGTCCATTTGAGCCGCACCCGTGATCATGTTTTTCACATAGTCGGCGTGACCAGGACAATCCACGTGAGCGTAGTGGCGCTTTTCGGTTTCGTATTCGACGTGAGCGGTGTTGATGGTGATACCGCGCTCGCGCTCTTCGGGAGCAGCGTCGATGTCCGCGTAGCTCTTCTTCTGGGCGAGGCCCTTGTCAGCAAGAGTGTTGGTGATCGCCGCCGTGAGTGTGGTTTTGCCATGGTCAACGTGGCCGATGGTGCCGATATTGACGTGGGGTTTGTTACGCTGGAATGCTTCTTTAGCCATGGTGGTTGTTGTTCTTACTTGAGACTTGTTGAGATTTTTCGTGATCGGACTGGAGCTCGCGGGGGGAATTGAACCCCCGACCTCATCCTTACCAAGGATGCGCTCTACCCCTGAGCTACGCGAGCGATGTGATGTATCGCCCCGCCTTAGACTCGACAAAAACACCGCGGCTCGTCTCAACATTCGAGACCAGACGCGGCACCCCTGACGTGCTGTGGGGAAGAGCGGGCGGACAGTAGCAAAGCCGCTCACCCTGTCAAAAAAAATCTCGATGAAAAGAAAAAATCCAAAATGCACTGTAACTGCAAGGGATTCAGCGTCTTCGAATCGGTGGTCACACTGACTAACATCAGTGTTTTTTGAAATCGAGAACCTTCTGGCGCATAAATTCGAAGTGACCAAATTTCTCAGCCGAGACTTTCCGAGGTTTTGATTGCATGCGGTGTGGGTTCTCAAGACAGTCCGCATGTTCCTGATTTCAACGCTTCATGAAGGTCATCGCCGTCGCCAATCAAAAAGGAGGTGTGGGAAAAACCACCACCGCCATGAATCTTTCGGCGGCTCTAGCTCAGCGCGGCCAACGTGTGCTTTTGGTGGATCTCGATCCGCAGGCCAACTGCACCAGTGGCTTGGGAATCGAACCGCCGGAAAACGGCAGCATGTATCCGGTCTTGATGGGAGAGGCCTCCGTGCAGCAGCAAATTCTCGCCACGGGTCGTGAAAACCTCTCGCTCGTCCCGTCGGAAATGGACCTTGCAGGCGTAGAAATCGAGCTGGCTCGCAGCGATGACCACCTCACCCGCTTGCGCACAATCCTGCAAGGGCTCAAGCCGAACGATCTTTTTGAATTCTGCATTCTCGACACTCCGCCATCGCTTGGCGTGCTGATGACATCCGCGCTGGCCGCTGCCGATGAAATCCTCATCCCTCTCCAATGCGAATGGTTTGGCCTGGAAGGACTCGCGAAAATTGTCCACGTCATCGACCAAATCCGTGCATCGAATGCCAATCCTGATCTCCGTCTCGAAGGCATCGTCATGACCATGTATGACGGACGCACACTGCTCTCCCGTCAAGTGGTGGATGAGGTTTCCAACTATTTTCCCGAGCAAATGTATCGCAACGCCATTCCGCGCACCATCCGTCTTGGGGAGGCGCCGAGCCACGGGAAATCGATCTTCGAGCACGATCCTCTCGGCGTAGGAGCCAAAGCTTACAGCGCCCTCGCCGATGAGTTCCTGACTCGGCACGCAGTGTGCGGACCACCTCTGGCTGAGACTTAATTTATCCTCTCATGCTCGCAAAACGCATCATTCCCTGTCTCGACGTCACCGCAGGCCGCGTGGTGAAAGGCGTCAATTTCGTCGATCTGATCGATGCCGGAGACCCGGTGGAGTGCGCTCTCGCCTACAACGCCCAAGAAGCGGATGAACTGGTGTTTTTGGACATCACGGCATCTTCGGACAACCGCGCGACGATGGTGGATGTGGTGAGGCGCACGGCAGCGCAATGTTTCATCCCTTTGACTGTCGGCGGCGGCATTCGCAGCGTGGAAAACATGCGTGAGATGCTTCTCGCGGGGGCTGACAAAGTCGGAATCAACACCTCCGCTGTGAACGAACCATCCTTGGTCGATGCGGGCGCGAAGGCATTCGGCAGTCAATGCATCGTCGTCGCCATCGATGCCAAGCGCGAGGGTCCCGGGAAATGGGGCGTTTACACCCACGGCGGTCGCACGGCGGTGGGGCTGGATGCCATCGTTTGGGCACGCGAGGTCTGGAATCGTGGCGCGGGGGAAATTTTACTCACCAGCATGGACGCCGATGGAACCCAAGCTGGTTATGACATCGAGCTGACCGCTGCCGTTTCCACCGCAGTGGGCATCCCGGTGATCGCAAGCGGCGGCGCAGGAAATCTCGATCACATGGTGGATGTGCTGGATCGCGGAAAGGCCGACGCCGTGCTCGCCGCCAGTATTTTTCACTTCGGAAAACACACCGTCGGCGAGGCCAAACGCCACTTCGCCACTTGTGGTGTGCCCGTGCGTCCGCCTTTTCGGCATTCATAACGTCGGCTCGCTCGATGCGTGGAATGCGGATTTTCTCAAACGCCACATTCGACAAGTTCCGTGGCTCTCCGCATGTTCCCGGCGTGATCGACACGCTCTATCCTCTGTTTCGCTCGTGTTTATTCCGGCTCGATGCAGAAACGGCCCATCACCTGAGCATGGGCGC
>JBGSLX010000171.1:0-27317 GCA_041740475.1 Akkermansiaceae bacterium
AAAAGCCGATCGGGTGGGTTGCTTTGCAGCAGCACCGCGATCGACAGACTGTCTCTCGGCCGCCCTGTCTCGTGGCGGCCCGCGAAGCTACGCCCCAGCCTCTTGCTCAGTCAATACACTTTTTACCTTTTTTGAGAAAAATTTCATAGGCCACTTTCTTCGCAGCCCAACGTCACACAGACCTTAACACTCTCGCACATCCCCCTAACCCTCACCCTCACCCTCACCACATCCTTGGTTGTGCATGCACAAACGTCAGCGTGCGCATTAACGACCTTAACCTCTATGGCTAACAACCGATCAAAGCACTTAATGCCCTTGAAAGCGGATCATGACAAGATCATCAATTTGGGTAAAATTTACGAACAAACGCCTCTTAACGAAAGTTTGGCACTCAAATTGCGGTAAAAAAAAGATGCGTCTATTAAGCGTTATTATACTTCTAGTACTTCGTTCCGCAGCTTCTGAGGAGGGATTAAGCAATCTGCCAATTCGAGACGACTCATGGGCGCTTGTATGGGCTGAAGAATTCAATCGTGACGGACCACCGGATGCTAAAAATTGGGAGTTTGAACACGGCTTCAAACGCAATAAAGAGCTACAGTGGTATCAATCTGAGAATGCGTTTTGTCGTGATGGCAATTTGGTCATTGAGGCGCGTAGCACGAATTTTAAAAATCCAAATTATCAGGCGGGTCATCGTTCTTGGGAGAACTCACGCGAATTCGTTCATTACACGTCAGCATCGCTCATCACTCGAAAGGAACTGTCATGGAAATACGGGCGATTTGAAATTCGCGCTCGTTTTCCTGCATTAGACGGATTGTGGCCTGCGATTTGGACCACGGGTCATGGCCGTTGGCCGCACTCTGGAGAAATTGATATCATGGAATATTATAATGATATGATTCTGGCGAACACCGTACATGCGGGCAAAGGCGGTAAGGACTTATGGAATGCGGCGAAACATCCGATGAAGCAGTTTTCGCCTGAGACATGGAACGACTTATTCCATGTTTGGGTGATGGAATGGGATGAGAAAGAAATAGCAATCTATCTGGATGGTCGTCTCATGAACCGGATCGATCTCACAACAACCGTCAATTTGGATGGTCCGCCGATTAATTCATTCCAAGCACCTCACCGCCTGCGGCTCAATCTCGCTCTTGGCAGCAATGGCGGCGATCCCTCTAAGACTAGCTTTCCTCAGCGATATGAGATTGACTATGTCCGTATCTATCAGAAGCAGCCGCAGAAGCCCTAATATCTTTGGGCTTTTCGTGGTTGGTCGGAGTTCCTAATCTCTGGACATGGTATCTGTGATTCAGGAGAGACTCGATGATTTCATCCGGCGAAAAGGTCTGCGGCGGACAGGCCAGCGTGATTTGATCATCCAGTCCGTGTTTTCGAAAGACGAGCATTTCACCGCCGATGAGCTGTTCGACCGCGTGCGGAAATCCAGCTCGGACATTTCGCGAGCGACGGTCTATCGAACTTTAGCCCTACTCGTGGAAGCGGATTTGCTGCGCGAGATCGACTTGGGTGAGAACCAGACGACGTACGATCCGAACTTTCTCGATAAGCCCGCGCATAACCATCTTGTCTGCATCGATTGCGGGCGCGTGGTCGAGTTTGAAGACGCGCATGTCGATTTGCTGAACGACTGCGTGACGCGGCGTCTTGGGTTTAGGCCAGTGCGTCAGACTTTAAAAATCGAAGCAAGCTGCGAGCTGTTACGGCTCAACGGGCGGTGTCAAAATTTGATCGCATCACGCCTGAGCGGCAAACGGCTGCGTAAAAAACGCTGACGAACAGTTTTTTACGCTGCATTGTAAAGCTCGGCAAAAACCATGACGCCGCTGGCAGTTTGCAGCGTGCTGACCACCACCAGCTCGACCGTGCTACCAATTTTCGACGCGCCCTGATTCACGACGATCATCGTGCCATCCGGCAAATAACCAACGCCTTGATGATCTTCTTTTCCAGAACGCACAAGCGCGATGCGGATGCGCTGGCCCACGGCGACAGTTGGCTTCAAGGCATCGTCAAGCTCGTGAATATTGAGCACATCCAATCCCTGAAGTTTCGCGACTTTCGCCAAATTATCATCCGCCGTCGTGAGGCGCGCGCCCAGCAAACGCGTCGTTTCGATTAAGCGAGCGTTAAGCGTATCCGCGACCACAGAAGTTCGCTCGTCATGAATGCTGATCTGGATATCTGGTGCCTTTTGCATCGCATCCAGATGATCGAGACCGCGCTGCGCTCGCTGGCGATCTTTGTTGGATTCGGAGGCGGCGGTCGCTTGCAGCTCATCCAGTACGAACCGCGGAACAATGAGACGTCCGTGGAGGAAACCAGAGCGCAAAATGCCGGAAACTCGACCATCAATCACAGACTCAGGATCCAAAACAATTGGCTGACCGGACGAGGCATCTTGGCGAAAGCGCACATAAGGAATGATGAATGCGAAGTCGTCTCGATTGCCGCGCAATGAGAGCATCGCTCCGAGAAAACCTAGGCTAGAGAACAACGCGACGTCGAACGCCAGTCGCAGCGCACTGACCAGAACATCGCTGTCCTGCTTCGATTCGAGCTGATCGCGGAAAGCGATTTCGAGGAGATTGGAAATTTCCACCCGCGTCAGCAACCATGCACAAAATAACCCAACGCCTAAGCCAAAAGTGGCTGTGGAGAAGCCGCGCAGAGTGAAGCCCTTCATCAGTGATTCCACCCAGATGAAAAGCCCAGCCACCCCGAGTCCACCAAGAATACCGAAAGAAAGCGGCGCTTCAAACATCGTTCCGCGTGTGCTCAGCACAATAGCGACGCCAGCGGCTTGGCAGATCAGCAGATAAATGAGACGCGCCACATTGACGGACGGATGGGAAGGCATGGGTGGACTACAGAAGGAATCTTCCCGAGATGCAATCTTGCGGCGCGTTATTCTCGCAGCTTACTTTCCTTGGTAGAGCACGGTTTGCTTTGAGAAGTCATGACATTCGCCAGCAAAATCACCGTTACGCGCATCTTGATGGTGCCGGTTTTTGCGGGACTGGCACTGGCTTATGGCTGGAGCGTGGAAACTGGTATTCCTAATGAAGCGCTGCGCTGGTGGGCGCTGGGAGTGTTTGTGACTGCGGCAGCAAGCGATGGGGTGGACGGATGGGTTGCACGCCGGTTCAATCAAATTTCCAAGTTTGGTGCGTTCATCGATCCGATTGCGGATAAAGCGCTACTACTCACCGGCGTGATCACGCTTTCACTGGTGGATTGGGGTGAGCCAGGCTGGCGGCTGCCCGCTTGGTTCGCAGGGATCGTGGTGGCGCGAGACTGCATCATCCTCGCCGGGATCGGCATTTTATGGAAAAACCACCGCGAAGTCCGCTTTGCACCTCATTGGACCGGCAAGGTGACGACAGTGACGCAAATGTTCGCGCTCGGCTGGGTGATGCTCAGATTGACAAACATTCCGCCCACCTTGCCGTGCATCGTGGCCGCCGTCTTTACCGTGTGGTCCACCGTGAAATACCTCCACCAAGGCTGGGGCATCCTGCGCGGAGCAAATGCGAATTGATCAGGTGGGTTGCTCACCGCGAGCCATCACCACTTTACCGGTGCGCACCGTTTCGATGATGTTAAACTGCGAAAACATCGTGACTGCGGCATCGATCTTTGGACTGTCACCACTGAGCATGACGATCATTGAGGTCGGAGTCAGATCCACGGTTTTGCCATTAAAATGCTCATTGATCTGCAGTGCCATCGAGCGCTCTTGAGGCGAACAACTGATTTTGATTAGAACCATCTCCTTAGTAATCGAGTTCGCGGAAGTGTGCTCATAGCAATGAATCACATCGATGAGTTTGCCGACCTGCATGATGATCTGCGAGAGTCCCTCGGGATCACCGGATACTCCGATGGTCATCCGGGAGAAATCGGCATTCCGACCTTGAGATACGACCAGCGAGTCTATGTTGAAGCCGCGTCTTGAGAACACTTGGCAGATGCGCATCAGCACGCCGGGCTGGTTGGTGACGAGCACGGATAGCGTATGCATTGGCGCGGGTGCGATGGGTGTGATGGCGACAGGCGTGTCCGTGGTGATGATGGATTGAGACATGGTAGTTGGACTTGGAAATGATGATTTCGATGTGTGGCTGGGCAACTTATCCGAGGTAATCACGTAGAACCCACAGGTTTGGCCATGCGTTGCTTAGGAGCCTCCACAATCATGTCTTCGAGTGCCGCACCCGCCGGGATCATTGGGAAAACGTTCTCGTTTTTCACGCACTCAGCATGGATGAGAATTGGGCCGTCATTGTAATCGAGGGCTTTTTGCAGCATCCGCGTCACATCTGCTGGGCGGCGGATGTGAACGGAAGGAATGCCATAAGCTTCGGCCAGTTTGCAGAAGTCTGGGTTGCCGACCAGATCCACGCCCGACTCCCGATCTTCATAAAACAGCTCCTGCCACTGGCGGACCATGCCGAGATAGTGATTGTTCAGAACCACGATCTTGATCGGCAGTTTGTGGATCGCAGCGGTGGCCAGTTCGAAGGAGGTCATTTGGAAGCCACCATCGCCACTGATTGAGATCACGATAGAATCTGGACACGCGAGCTGAGCACCGATCGCCGCCGGAAAACCGAAGCCCATCGTGCCTGCGCCGCCGGATGAGAGCCAATGGTAGGATTTATCGTTTTTGTAAAACTGCGCTGCCCACATCTGGTGTTGGCCGACATCCGTGGAGACTATCGCCTTTCCCGCTGTGAGTTCGTAGAGTTCATCGATCACTTGCTGCATGCGCAGGCCGCCTTGTTTGCGGTAGCTGAGTGGATATTTTTTCCGGTAGCCATCAATTTTGGCGAGCCACTCGCTTGTTTCGAGCGGTTGAATGTGAGGTAGCAAATGGGCAAGTGCGGCCTTGGCATCGCCGACAATTTGCACGTCCGGCTGGACCATTTTTCCCATTTCGGCCGGATCGATATCGATGTGGATGATCGCCGCGTCTTTGCAAAACTTGGCGGGTTGACCAATGATGCGATCGTCAAAACGGGAGCCGACGTTGATGAGTAGATCGCATTCGACCATGGCCTTGTTGGCGTAAGCCGTGCCGTGCATGCCGAGCATTCCGAGCGAAAGTGCGTGGGTTTCCGGGAAAACTCCTTTTCCAAGCAGCGTGCTAGTCACCGGTGCGTTCAGCGTTTCTGCAAGCTGGAGCAATTCCTTGTCCGCACGCGCAATCATGCAGCCTTGACCAGCGAGAATCACTGGCCGTTTGGCTCTCATGATCAGGTCCGAAGCCTTTTTGACTGGTGCGGGATCGATGCGCATGGAGGTTTCCGGGTGGTAGCCGGGCAGATCGAATGTCGCCTTGAGATCGCCGGAAAACGGGCCTTGCGAGATGTTTTTCGGAACATCGATCAACACCGGGCCTGGCCGACCCGTCGTGGCGATGTGGTAGGCCTCACGAGCGATGCGAGGTAGGGCGTTGGTGTCTCTGACCAAGTAGTTGTGCTTCACCACCGGGATCGTGATGCCGAAAATGTCAGCTTCTTGGAAGGCGTCCTTGCCGAGCATCCAAGTCACGGTCTGGCCGCAAATCACCACCATCGGCACTGAATCCATCATCGCGGTCATCAAGCCCGTGACCGTATTGCCAGCACCGGGGCCGGAGGTGACGAGCACCGCAGCGGGCCTGCCGGTGGCGCGGGCGTAACCATCTGCCATGTGAACAGCACCTTGCTCGTGACGAACGAGAATGAACTTCATGCGAGTCTTGACCGTTTCCAAAGCGTCAAAAATCGGGATCGCGGCACCGCCGGAGTAACCGAAGATGTATTCGATTCCCAATTCATCGAGTGTCATGATGAGCGCCTGCGCGCCGTCGAGTTCCTTTTTGATCATAAAATTGACTTTCCAGGCGAAAGTTGCACTTCGATCAAATAATTCGCAACCTAAAATTGCCAAATTTGACCGATGATGAGCATTTTAATAGAGCCACCTTCTTGAAAATTGCCTTTTTTGAGCAAAATCGCTCCAAATTCCAGACCTCGCCAAACAAACAACTGGTTCATGCGTTCATTTCGCCAACAACCAACTGATGTGTGGCGTGTACATATTGGGCTCCAAAAGAAAGGAATCGTGCCCCTTTTCCGAGTGAACGGTGATGTGCATCACATCGACCTGCGCCTTTTCGAGGTGTTTGACCAGTTCCGCTTGCTCCTCGGGGTAAAAACAGAAGTCGGAATCGATCGAAAAGACCAGCCAGCGTTGGTTGGCGAGCCGGGCACGCTCGAAAAGCTCTTCGGGTGTCTCGGCATCGCCTTCAAAAGTGGCGTCGTATCGCGACCACAAATCAATGATCCGCAGGTAGGTGTTCGCATCGAAGCGCCTGACGAACTTTTTTCCCTGATGAAGCATGTAGCTCTGGAATTGGTCCCGAACGCGATACCATGCGAGCACGTCATTTTGCTGAACGACATCTTGGCGTGCGCGACGCTCAATCGAGTCCAGATGGACGAACGTCTTGTGGGAAATCATCCGAGCAAGCGCCAATCCGTAAACTGGCGGCTGGGCATCGTAATATTCTCCGCCGTTAAAGTGCGGGTCGTTTTCGATTGCGAGAATCTGCTCAAACAGGATCAAGCGATTGAGCACCGTGGTTTTGTATCCAGAACCGATGGCGATGACGTTTCGAACTCGCCGCGGGAAACGCGTCGCCAAGGTCAGCGCGATCAAACCGCCCACCGATGGTCCGACTACTGCGTGGAGCGTGTCGATGCCCAAACCGTCGAGCAGACGGATAAAAACCTCCACTTGATCCGCAGCGGTGACGGCTGGAAACGCGGAGCCCCAAGGTTTTCCCGTCTCGGGATTGATGGAAGACGGGCCCGTCGTGCCGTAGCAACCACCGAGATAATTCCCACTCATGATAAAATACTTGTCGGTGTCCAACGCCTTTCCGGGACCGATCATGTCCTCCCACCAACCGCCGTGCAGCTCCTCTTGCCACAACGAACCGACGCCCTCAATCGCCGGATTGTAACCAGCCGCGTGGTGCGATCCTGACAGCGCGTGAAACAAAAGAACCACGTTGGATTTCTCCTCATTCAGAGTGCCCCAAGTCTCGTAGGCGACACGCACACTGGCCAGCAAGCCGCCATCGCGCAAATTCAAGGGATTTTCCGGGCTTGCGACATCAAGAAACTGGGTGGCAATCACGTCAGGCATGGGCAAAAGCTAGCGGGGCGCTTTTTACGGAGCAAGCCGCCTTGTTTCAAATCCCTTCGAGAGAAATTGAAATACAACGTCCTTGCGATGGAGCTGAGCTTCGCGTGGACGTAGGATTCTTGGCCTAGTGCACTACAAATTTTAGATTTTGCTGGGCATAAAATCCACGAAACCAAAGGTATATGGATATAACTCTATGAAACACTTCTTCGCGCTTTTCGCCGCACTGATGCTGCCGCCCTTGGTCACCTTAGCCCGAGCCGCTGAAACCCGACCTAACATTCTTTTCTGCTTCGCCGACGACTGGGGCCGCTACGCCAGCATATACGCCAAAGTCGATAGCCGACCCTCCATCAACCAAGCGATCAAAACGCCAAACATTGATCGCGTGGCGCGCGAGGGTGCGCTTTTCAAAAACGCCTTTGTCAACTCGCCGAGTTGCACTCCGTGCCGGAGTTCGCTGCTTTCTGGGCAGTATTTCTTCCGCACCGGGCGCGGCGCAATCTTGCATGGGGCGCAGTGGGATGCCTCCATTCCCAGCTATCCGCTCTTGCTGCGCGACGCAGGTTATCACCTCGGCAAGAGCTACAAAGTGTGGGGGCCTGGCACTCCTCTTGATGCGCCTTACGGCGGGCAGCGTCACGCTTACGAGAAGGCAGGAAACGGGTTCAACAACTTTTCTGAGAATGCAACCAAGCTGGTGCGGAATGGGCTGACCTTTGAGGCAGCCAAGGAGCAACTTCTCGGGCAGGTGCGCGCAAACTTCGAAGCCTTCCTTGCCGACCGGAAACCCGACCAGCCGTTCTGTTTTTGGTTCGGGCCGACGCACACGCATCGTGCTTTTGAGAAAGGCTCAGGTCAGGCGCTGTGGGGCATCGATCCGGATTCTTTGAAGGGCAAGCTCCCGAAATTCATGCCCGATGTTCCCGAGGTCCGCGCAGACATCACCGACTACATGGGCGAAATTCAGGCGCTGGACGCGGGCATTGGTGTGCTGTTGCAACATCTCGAAGCCATCGGTGAACTTGACAAGACGCTCGTCGTATTGAGCGGCGACCACGGCACACCCGGAGTCCCTGGCAGCAAATGTAACCTTTACGACCATGGTGTGGGCGTTGCGCTCATGGCGCGTGGACCGGGTGTGAAGGGCGGGCGCTTGGTGGACGACTTTGTGAACCTCATGGACATTGCGCCCACTTTCCTCGAAGCCGGGGACGTCAAACCACCCGACGTGATGACTGGACGGAGCTTTCTCAATGTTTTGCGCTCGGAAAAATCCGGCCTAGTCGATCCCACCCGCACCTACGTAGTCACCGGTCGCGAGCGGCATGTCGCCGCGGCGCGTGAAGACCACCTGCCATATCCGCACCGGGCTCTGCGCACGGAGGAGTTTCTTTATATTCGAAACTTCGCCCCAGAGCGTTGGCCGATGGGCAGTCCAAATTTCGAGAACAAAGCTGATATGCCCTCCCGTCAGGCGCTGGAGAAAGACACTTACGCGGCTTTCGGAGACATGGACGCAAGCCCGACGAAAGCTTGGCTGGTCCGCCAATACGCTGAGCCGCAATGGCAATGGCACTACGACTACGCTTTCGGCAAACGGCCCGGGGAGGAACTTTACGACCTGAAGAACGACCCTGATCAGATCCACAACGTTGCAGCCGATCCGGCATTTGCGACGACGAAGAAGAAACTTTCCGAGCGTCTTCTGAAAGTGTTAGTCGAAGCGAAGGATCCACGAATAACAGGCGACGGACTAACCTTCGAACGCCCGCCATTCACGAATCCACATCATGTCGGCAAGGCCAAGAAAGGTTTGTAGCTCCTTGAGAAAATGAGGCATTCACAAGGAGCTCGGAGTAAGCTTTTTTACTTCCGCATGCTTGCCACAAGCCGCGTGTCTGATTGATTCGCCAGATGAAAAAAGAAGATCGTGATTTCTTGCACCGCCTGTTGGAGAGCCGCAGCCCTACTGGCTTTGAAATGCCGGGGCAAAAAGTCTGGGCCGACTGGATCCGTCAGCACTCCGACGGCATCGAATGCGACGCTTATGGCTCCACCTGGGCGACCCTTTCAGGCAAGAGCGATCAGGTTCTGATGCTCGCGGCGCATGCGGATGAGATCGGCTACATGATCAAACACATCGACGAAAAAGGCTTCATGAGAATTGACCGCGTGGGCGGCTCGGACGAAGCGACGGCACGTGGGCGCAGGATTACCATTCTGGGCGACAAGGGGCCGGTTTCGGGGATCATTGGCAACACCGCGATTCATTTGCGGCGGGATACAGTCGGCAACGAGAAAGCGCCTGCGATCCATGACCTCTGGGTTGACGTGGGAGCTTCGAATCCGGCCGAGGTCGCCAAGCTCGGCATCCGTGTGGGTCACCCCGCAGTTTACCAAGATGGTCCGATGGAACTTGCGAACCGATGCATCGTCGGGCGTGCCTTGGACAATCGCATCGGCGGTTACATTATCGCTCAGGTCCTGAAACGCGTGGCCGCCAGCAAGCGGAAACCTGCTTTCACGCTCGTTTGTCTGAACGCGATTCAGGAAGAAGTGGGAGGTAACGGCGCGAGTATGGCGACTTACCGCCTGCGCCCAGACCTCGCGATTTGTTTGGACGTCACCCATGCCACCGACACCCCGGGAATCGATGCCGCGAAACATGGCTCCGTCAAACTAGGCGGCGGGCCGAGCCTGACACATGGCACGGCCAATCACCCGCTCGTGGTCAAACGCCTGATGGAAACTGCCATCGCCGCCAAAGTGCCGATCCAGCATGAAGCGAGCAGCCGTTTCACTGGCACGGACACAGATCGCATTTTCCAAAGCCGCCTTGGCATCCCGAGTGCGCTCGTTTCGCTGCCGCTGCGCTGCATGCATTCCACGGTGGAAACGGCGCATCTGGACGATGTTTCCCACACGATTGATCTTCTGACCGCGTTTGTATTTTCACTGCGAGACAAAGAAGAGTTTCACCAAAAACTCTGATGCCACAAAAAACCGCCGCTCAGAACGAGTCTGAACGGCGGTGTGGTTTGCGAGGTTATTTCGGATTAGGCGCTGGCTTTGGAAGCTTTCGCTTCAAGAGCCGCCTTGGACCGGGCTACGATGGCGGAAAACGCGGCGGCATCGGTGACGGCGAGATCTGCGAGGATCTTGCGGTCGGTTTCGATACCGGCGGCTTTCAAACCTTCGATGAAGCGCGAGTAGGTCATTTCCTGCGAACGGACGGCAGCGTTGATACGCTGTGTCCAGAGGCGACGGAACTGTCCTTTACGCCTTTTCCGGTCGCGATACTCGTAAGTTTGCGCCTTGCGGACTGCGTCCTTGGCGTAACGGAAGAGTTTGGAGCGGAAACCGCGGAAACCCTTGGCACGGAGCAAGACGCGCTTGCGGCGAGCCCGGCTGGCCGGGGAATTGGTGGCACGTGGCATGTATTGTTTTCTGTTGGAACAGGTCGTTTATTTTCATTCCTCCCACAGTCTCACCTGTTCGTGTCTCCCGTTTAGGGATCAGGCTGTGTAGAGGCCGTCCGATTCGCGGACGGGGGCGTTGGCAGTTGAAGCGATTTCGATCAACGGGAAAAAGGAAGATTTTCTCTGACATTTCTAAGGTCAGCATCGGAAACAAGAGCGGCTTGGCCCAACCTGCGTTTCCGCTTGCTGTTCTTGCATTGAAGCAAGTGGCGTGCGCCTTGTTTACGGCGTAGGATCTTCCCTGTTCCAGTGACTTTAAAACGCTTAGCAACGGCTTTCCGTGTCTTTGCTTTTCCAGAGACTCTTGGCATGGGAGAGGCAAACTAGGGGTGAGGACCTTCTTGGCAAGTCAAAAATACCATGTTATCAGCAACTGCTACGGCGTGATCTTTAAAGTGCAAGTTGGATTCATGTAGCGTGATCCTCAGAAAATCCTAACCAATTGCTCTGTTTGTCTTTGTCTGCTCGCGTTAAGCCATCATTCTAAATGCAGAAACAGAGACAACGAAATCGACGAAATTGGCTAAAGAAGAAGGAGTTACAGCAGGATGGCGAGTCACCCTGTTGGTGAATCTCCCTACCCATTTCTTCATTCTTCTTTCGCGGCTTTTCGGGCTTTTCGTTGTTCCCATTTTCCATATCGGATAACCGACAACCATCTGATAGAACCGTGACGCGGCACCGAACCCAGCGGTGGCTCTTAACGAACTGGAAATTTGAACCACCCATTCCTGATGAAATGGGGCGCGAAACCAACTACCTTGCCGACTTTTACCGCGAGCAATAACGTCCCAATAAACTCTGGCTCAAAACTCCTCGGAGGCCTTCGATTCTCGGGGGATAATAGCATCACTCTACAAAAAAACTCCCGAATGGCAGAAAGCTCTTTTGAAGAATTTTTCGTTTGGTTCCGAGATATCAGCGGCGGCGGCGAAGGAGCGCAAGAAGTCCAAAACCGCCGAGAATTGCGGCTGATGGCTCAGGAATAACCGTAATGAGGGGCGATGGACTGCGAAAGGAAAACATATAAAGCTGATTACCAAGCGTGTCCATACCTGCACTAGTGCCACCACCCGCCTTATCTACGCTGATGATCTGTGTGTTATCACCGGCCACAGTGATGAACGCATAGGCATTTCGAGGATTGTCTGTGCTGCTTTCTGTACCATTCGCAGGATTGCCCACCGCAGGATCCACGATGGTTGTCGTGCCTGAAGAACTGGACAAATTTAAGTTCGATAAAGGAGAAAGTCCGATGGCGGAGTACTCACTATCCGAAAACATGTTACGCTGAGTAAAATCAATGTCGTAAGAAGTGAAGACCATCTGGTCGCTTCCCCCTAGCGGGCCGTTGTTTGCTGCATTGCGCCAATCAAAACGGAAGGTTGCGCTGTGTGCAAAGGTGCTTAGGGGTGGATCACCCGACCCCGTTAGAAGGACCGAAATTGTGCCCGCGTCCATGAGTCCCTGACTGTTGGTAGTGCGTGCGATCATCGTTTCGGTGCCGTTACCAGAGACGGCTTGCAGCGTTACACGAAGAGTGGCGACAGTGGGAAGCGCATCCAACATCGCTTTCGTTTGATTCGCTATCGGAGTCGCATTCAGGCTATTCGCATCGCCGATTGTGAAATCGACGAAGGTAGTGACTGCTGGAACTAATCTGGCGTTGGCTTCACTGCCTCCCGTGTTGATAGGGATATCGGCACTTCCGTTGGTGATCTCGCTGCTGCCTGTGGCTATGCCAGTGATCACATAGTTCATCACGGCGGCGTTGGCTGATGCCGAAATGGTGAGAGCCATAAGGCCGATTAATCTGTAGGACTTCATAGTTGCTATTGGGGGTGGGGGATTAACGCTTTCACTACACCATTCTCGACTTCACAAGATATCGAGATTCGAATTTCGGCAAGTGTTACTCTGACGTCAACCGCGCAAACGTGTGCGAGAGTTCAACAGCATACAAGCGGTATTCTGTGATGATGGCAGTCCGCAATGGCGTAAAGGGCGAAAGCGGGCGGGAGATGACTCGGAAGCTCCCTGGCTTTTAGGACATCACGGGGCTGGTATTTTTGTTCAACGCGCTACAGCTCATCGAGCCATGTAAAAAAGCGGCGGCCATTCATGACCGCCGCTTGATTTCGATTAGATGAACTCGTTGATCAAGTTTTCGAGCATTTCTTGACGACCCGATGCGATGACTGGCTCTGGCGAAGCGAGAACGTGCGCGGCGATTTCATCGAGCGTGACGGACTTGCTTTCGATTTTGGCACCGATGCCTTCGTTCCAAGAGGCGTAGCGTTTTTCGACGAAGTCCGCGAGACGACCATCGGCACGAATCGCAGCCGCAGCCTTGAGGCCTCTAGCAAACGCGTCCATTCCACCGATGTGTGCGTGGAACAAATCTTCTGGATCATGCGATTCGCGACGGCGCTTGGCATCGAAGTTCAAGCCGCCAGTCGTAAAGCCGCCCATTTCGAGGACTTTGAGCATGATCGAAGTGGTGAGATAGAGGTCGGTTGGGAATTGGTCGGTGTCCCAGCCGATGAGCTCGTCGCCTTGGTTTGCGTCGATCGAGCCGAGTGCGCCGGCATCGTTAGCGACGGTCAGCTCATGGAGCATCGTGTGGCCTGCAAGAGTGGCGTGGTTGGTCTCGATGTTCAGCTTGAGGTGCCCCATCAAGCCATACTCACGCAGGAAATTGAGGCACGCTGCTGAGTCCGAATCATACTGGTGAGTGGAGGGTTCGCGCGGTTTGGGCTCGATGTAAAATTGGCCAGTGAAACCAATTTTCTTCGCGTAATCCACTGCCAGCCAAAGAAGTGCGGCTAAGTGGTCGAGCTCACGTTTCATGTCAGTATTCAGCAGCGTGGAGTAACCCTCGCGGCCGCCCCAGAAGGTGTAACCTTCACCACCGAGCTTGAGTGTGGCATCCATCGCGGACTTCACTTGTGCGGCTCCGTAAGCGAATACTTCGGCATTTGGCGAGGTGCCAGCACCTTGCGAATAACGCGGATGAGAGAAGAGGCAAGCGGTTCCCCATAGCAGCTTTTTGTTGTGAGCTTGCTGCAATTCCAGCAAGTGATCGGTCACTTTTTCCAGTGCTGCATTGGATTTCGCCAGATCGTTCAGCTCAGGAGCGATATCACGGTCGTGGAAGCAGTAGTAATCGATGTCGATTTTATCGAGGAATTCAAAAAATACATCAGCGCGCTTGAGGGCGTTTTCGACGCTGTTGGACTGATCATCCCATGGCATCACTGCGGTTGGTCCGCCGAATGGGTCGGACAAGCCATTGCGCATGACGTGCCAGTATGCGGCACCGAAGCGCATATGGTCACGCATGGATTTCCCGGCAACGAGCTCGTCCGGATTGTAATGTTTGAAGGCGAAGGGGTTCTTCGAGGTTGGTCCTTCATACTGGATTTTTGGCACATTAGGGAAGTGCTGCATGGTCGTGTTTCGTTTGTTGTGGTTTGGTTTAGTTGAAATCAGTCGATGATTGAGCCGAGGAAATTTTCGATTAAGCGGAGGCCGGCGTCTTGGCTTTTTTCCGGGTGATACTGGCAGGCGAATAGATTGGGCATTTCGATCGCCGAGGCAAATGTGTCACTGCCGTAGGTGGTCTGCGCAGCGATTACTGATAGGTCATTCGGCACGGGAAAATAGGAATGAACGAAGTAAAAATACGGTTCGGCACCAAGACCAGCCCAATTTCCTGTATCTGCGTGGCTAGGAACCGCCGAGTTCCATCCCATGTGCGGGATTTTGAGTCCCGGCGTTTGTTGAAAACGACGTACCACACCGGGCACGATTCCAAGCCCAGCCACACCGGGGCTTTCCTCGCTGGAATCGAAGAGCAACTGGTAGCCCAGACAAATCCCTAGGTAAGGCCTACCAGAAGCCACCCAGTCTTGGATCGCCCCCACGAGGTTGCGACTGTGCAATTGGCCCATGCAGTCGCCGAAAGAACCCACTCCGGGCAAAATCAGATGGGTGGCATCAGTCAGCTCTGCACCGCTGCTGACGATGGTCGGGTCCGTGCCGAGCACGCGTAGCGCGTTGACCACGCTGCACAGATTGCCTGCGCCATAATCGATCAGTGCGGTCTTCACAATGCATCTTTGGTGCTTGGGATGCCGATGACGCGAGAGTCGCGCTCGCAGGCATCTCGAAGGGCGCGGGCCAGGCCTTTGAAGATCGCCTCGGCGATGTGGTGACCGTCGCGACCATAAAGCAGCTCAACGTGGATGTTCGCGCGCAGATTGGAGGCGAGTGCACGGCAAAACTCCTCAACGAGAGTGAATGGCATGTTCGGGGCGGATGGAGTCCCAGCCGGTGCGCGGAACTCCAAATGGGGTCGATTGCTCAAATCCACCACCACGCGGGCCAGTGTCTCATCCATCGGTAAATAGCAGCAGCCGTAGCGGCGAATGCCTTCTTTGGTGCCTAAAGCCTCACGCAAGGCATCGCCGATGACGATGCCGGTATCTTCGATGGTGTGATGAGAATCCACCTCGATATCACCCACCGTTTTCACCTTCAGATCCATCAGACCGTGTTTTGAAAACAAGGTCAGCATGTGGTCAAAAAACGCGATTCCCGTATCGATAGAAGATGTTCCAGTGCCGTCGATGTTGAGTGAGAGGTCGATGGCGGTTTCCGCAGTTTTCCGGCTGCGGCTGGCGATTCGTGGTGCGGTCATGGTCTGAGTAAAAAACTAGCAAAGGTTTAATTTGGCGCATTGGCGGCGGCGGCCTCCAGAGTGGCGAGATATTTCTGCGAGACCATGGCGGTTTTGGCGGTAGTGAGCGCGGTGGCGATGGCGGCCTTGTCAGCAGATGTCGCGATGGATTGCATCGCATCGCGATATGCCTTGCCCGCATCCGGTGGCTGCAAGGTTGGGATATTGGAGAGGCGGTTGATTTCCTGTTTACCAAGTCTAACGGCCTCGTCGAGCGACGGCTTGTAGTAGGAGTGCGTGCTGACCCAGCCGATTTTGGCATCTTTTTCGCGCTTGAGACGGGCTTCAAACGCGGCGCTTTCTTCACGGATAGAGGCCTCTGTTTTGCGGCGGTCTTCCAATTGCATCACGGATAAGCCGCTTTCACGCTCACTCGTCCGCTTCGCATAACTGGCAAGCTGCTGTTCTGCATTCGCCACGTACTGCTTCATGTATGGCGTGATGAGTGGCAGCAGTTTTTGGTATTGAGTGGTGTTGCGGAACTCTAAATCGAAATCAGAAAACGCGCGCAATGCATCAATGTATTTCTCTTCTTTGAGCATTGTGCGGATGCGCCGCTCCGCGACGGAGGCATCAATGTCCAGAGCGTTCGCACGGTGTTCTTCGGAAGAAATGACTTTTCCGCTGACCTTGATGCCACCGGCCTCGATCTGGGCGAGCTCTTTCTTGTGGTTGGCAAGGATGGCGCGGGCCTCTGCATATTTCTCACTGCTGAGGTGATCTTGGGTGAACTTGACCACTTGCTCAATGCGCGCCTCGTATTCTTCCTTAGTAAGCATGTCAGGGATTTTCGCGAGCGGCGCAATCGCCTCGAAGGCAATCAGATCCAGCTTGGCGCGCTCAATCTTCACGACATCCGCTTTCGGCACGACACGCTCGTCCTTGATGGATTTTGTCACTTGGACTTGTAAGATGTATGCGTCGCCCTGTTCGCGGAGGATGGTTGCTTCGAGGGTGCTGCCGTCTTTCAGGGTGAACGTATCAGCCCAAGCGGTGAAACAAGCGGCAAAAAAGGCGGAGCTAGTGAAGGCGGCTTTGATATTCATGGTCTGGGTTTTTAGGGATGAGATGTGCAATGAAGAAGCTTGGCCGGGAAAAATGAGAAATCCAGTGCCTAAGGCAAAAGTCCAACTCGTAGTTCCTCGGCAGTGGTGGCGATCTGGCCTGTAGAATCCTCACCGAGCAGAATTTTGACGGCACCCGCTGGAACCGAATCGGCAGGCTTAGCGGCACGGCGTTGAACCATACGAAGGGGAAGCCGCTCAACGGCAGACTTGAGATCCAGCGTAGTGTCCGCCGAGTAAATCACCGTTACTCGATAATGACGTGCCATGGTGGCAAGCAGCAGGTCCGTGTGCATGACAGGACGTTCGACCGCATAGACAGGCAGTGGTGTCGCCAGCTCGCTAAAACTTGCGACGAGCGGCCGCCCAAGCACCGCCAAACGACATTCTGCCATCGAAACGAGCCCCGCAGTGGAATCATCAAACACCATTGCGAGATCCGTGACTGGGAGTCCCATCAAGCGCGTGTCATCCGAATTTTCCTTCAGCATTTTATCTCCCGTGAAAAACTCTGCCGAGGTGGTAGCGAGATCCTCAGACCAGACCAGCCATTGCTCGTCAGACGTGATCGCTGCGACATCGAGAATCGCCTGCATGGCCAATGCATAGTGAAACGCGCGGCCTGCGCCTAATGTCGGTGGAGCTTCTGTCGCAAAAACCCGGAGTGTGGGACCATCCGCGAAGGATTTGCGCGCCAATTTGAGCAAGGTAACGGCTTTCTCACGGTAACTCTCATCCCCTGTTGCCACAAACGCGGCTGCATAAGCCGAAACCATGCGGAAAGTCGATGGTGCATGAGCATTTTCATCTCGTGGACTCTTACCGAATCGTTGCTCTCGGGCGGCGAGCAATTTGGCTTTTGCCGTCTCAAAGCGCTTGGTGAAGACATCCAGCGGGACCGAAAGCTCAGTGGCGAGCTCACTCACTGACTGATTCATGCTCAATGTATTGGAACGGAAATACACACGCCGTGGATCCAGATCGAGCGATAGATTTCCCGAATCCGTCATACCAGAAGCTTTGATCCACCACTCGGCGTCCTCAGGGCCGAGGATTTTCCGCACATCTTCGACCGTCCACATCCACAGCGCTGGGTCAGTGGGAGCGGTTAGACCCACGGAAAATAAACCACTCTTGGTGCGATGCGCTTGTTCCGAGTAGGAAATCACGCCTCGCGCGACTTCGAGCAAGCGCGGATCTTTAATCGCCCGGTAAGATTCGAACAACGATACCGCCACGCGGCCCTGAGTGGGACAATCGCGTGAGAACGCTGGCAAACCCCAAGCATTCGCCCGGCGCGCGGAAAAAACGCCACCGTCCAGCGGATCGAACATCGCGCTTGGCAGCAAGTCCACAAGCAGCTCGCGGAGCGTATCCATGCAGCGCTTGCGAAGATCCGCTGGAAGCCCGGGATGGACCGATGCCGAAGCAAGCAGCTCAATTGAGTTGACCGGGAAAAGCGCACCCGTCTCGTCAAAGGTGCGGTTGATCGGATCGTAAAGGGTGGTGAGTTGGCGAATGCAGCGCAACAAGTCCACCGCCGGTTGTTCACTCATGACCTCGACGTTTCTGCGTTTACTGATCCGCTCGCGCCGTATCTCGTTATCGATCCTGCTGTTGCTCAACACATAGTTTTGATCCTCGCCCCACAGGTCAAAGACCATGTTGTGGGAGTCCTTGAATAAATTTTGCACCGATGATGCCTCGGTGGTGTTCACCGGGATCCACGCGACTGGATTTCCTTCGTGGGACATCCAAAGCATCAAAATCAGGCCGGGTGAGCGATCAATTTCCACCGTGAGGTCAGGGATCAAAATGCTCATTTCGCGAGAGGCATCGCCATCGATTAAAATGGGAACATAGTTCTCGTTGATTTCTTTGACCGTCGCTGCGTCCTGATTCAATGCGTCCATCACCTTTTGGAAATCAGGGTGCTGTGGCATGGCGATCACGGAGAAGACCATCCGTCGTGCGGCGCGGGCTCTTTCCAAGGTCTCAGCAGTCCATGCCTGCCAGTGGATCGGCGAAAGAGCCTGAGTGCGGAAAATCGCTCCGGGATAATTTCCGAGCTGGTTGGTCAGCAGTTCCGGCGCGATTTTTGCTTCTGGAGTCTTTTCTCCAACATCCTCCACGCGCTCCTTTCGACAAGACACCGTCACTATGGCCATCAATGAAATTGCCAGAACTGAAAGCGTTCGGCGCGTGCGGTATCGTGTATTCATAATGATGGGGAGACGTCTTGTCTAATGTGTGCTGCGCGGCAGCATGAAAAAAGACTTCCGGTGTGGCAAGTCGAAGCTAGCTTGCTGCATCAATTCCTCAAACCGTGTGATCAACATCGCCGTTTCAAGCCAAAAAGGAGGAGTGGGGAAAACCACTGTCTCTATCAATCTCGCCCATGCATTTGCCCGTGTGGGACTGCGGACACTGCTAGTGGACGCAGATCCTCAAGGCTCCGTGGGCCTTTCTCTTACCCGCCAATCCCGGCTTCTCACCGGTTTTTACGATTTTCTTCAAGACCCGAGCCTCGCGCTGGATCGGCTGATCGTTCCCACTCGCTTGGAAACATTTTCGTTAGTCGCAAGTGGCCAAGCCGGAGATTACGAAGCTGGCGGCGGCATGGGTTCCCATCTTGCGAGGGTGCGCACTTTCTTGCGCGGAGTGGAAACGCGCGGCTTCGATCTCTGCATCATCGATACTGCCGCCGGACTTTTCGGCGTCTCTAGCGATGTGATCGTTTCTAGCGATGCCGTTCTCATTCCTCAACAGGCAGAGCCTCTTGGGATCCGCTCCGTTCCAAAACTTCTGGAAGGGCTCAATCGCCTGCGGGTGATGAACCCGCGCCTGAATGTGCTCGGCGTATGCCTGACGATGGTTCAGGACGATTTGACTGAAAGCACCGAGGCGGCTGCGGCGCTGCGCCAGTTGCTGCCGCCCGAGTTGGTTTTTAAAACTCAGATCCCGCGCGATGGCTTGTATGTCCGTGCCAGCGCCCGTGGCTTACCCGCTGGTGCCCTCGCTGACGGGGCCAACGCACTCACGGTCTTCGATTCGCTCCGCGAGGAAATCCACGCAAAACTCCCAATCGCCGGCAACGGCACAGCCCAATGAACGCACTCAATCCATGGCTCGACGCCGATGAAGTCCGATCCGTCTCTCAGCGATTGATCGCCCCCGCGACCGAAGCAGCGGCAACCATCCCAGAAGTCGGCTTTGACGATACTTTTGTCGGCTTCACCGATGTGGAGTCAACCCCGCCACCAATCCTCACTGAACGTGATGCTTTTTTGGCGCTGATGCCGAAATTTCGAGATTGGCTCGTCAGCAAATTCTCGGCCAAGGGTGTCTTTCTCGTAGATCAGGAAGGTGACGTTGTCTTCGACGAAAGCAGACTAAATCGACTGCACTTCATCGCCAACAGTCTGATGATTTCTTCAAAAATCACAGGAACCTGCCCATCCCACGTGAGGATCAAAATCAGCTCCGATAGCGTTTTAGAGCTAATCCCAGCAGATTCATCAACTCAGGGAAAATTCATGGTCGGCGTCCTTGTCCCGCAAGCTCTGAACTTGGAATCGGTCCAAGAGGTCGTGGCGGCGGTTTTCAACCGCCAAGCCTAATCACTCAGGTTTTTTGGGCATGGCGGTTACAAACCGCCGCCACAGGATCACGTCTTGCAGCCCAGCCTTTGGATCGTTACAGGAAACGGCACATCAACATCAATCACATGAAAACACACTTTGCAGGCTTAGACATCGGCGGCTCCACCATCAAATGCATGCTCGTCGATGCCGCCGGGAATCCTTCCGGCTCCATCGTCGAAGTGCCGAGCTTCGTGAAAGAAGGCTACCGCAGAACGTTTTTCCAACTGCGCGCTGCAATGGAGAAACTCGCCGCAGACTCTAACATTCACGTAAACGAAATTGCGGCAGTCGGTCTCGATGTGCCGGCTCCATGTTCAAACGGTGTCGTGTGGGGCAAGGCAAACCTCGGCGAGGACTGGGTGGGCACTGACATTCGTGGAGAATTCACCAAAGAAGCGGGCGTGCCGGTTTTCATGACCAACGATTGCAATGCCGCAGCGTTCGGCGAGTGGATGTATCGCCCAGAACATTCCGGCGGTCTGCTCTATGTGGCTCCAGGCACGGGACTTGGCGGCGGTTTGGTTCTTCCCGGCGGCCACCTCTACGAAGGAAGCAACGGCCTGGCGCTCGAAATCGGCGACGTCTCGGTGCCTCGTTTCGAGGATGGCGAGCTGCCGGTGGACGGACGCGGACGCAGCGGCTGTTTGGAGGCTTGGGTCTCACTGATGGCGCTGCGCCGTCAACTCGCCAAAGCCCTCTCCCGCCCGGAAAATGCTCAGCATCCGCTGGTTCTTTCCTCCGATCCCATCGAAACGAAGGCCTTCAAACTCCGCAACTACGCGGAAGACGGCGATGCACTCGCCCTGTCGATCTTCGCCTTGCAAGCCAACGTGCTGGGTCACGCGCTCGGCGATCTCGCCAGCATTCTCGATCCCGGACTCATCACCATCGGCGGCGGCCTATCAGAAACCAGCTTCCGCGACTGGTTCATGAATGAAGTGAAAGTCGGGTTTTCCGAACGAGCGATGCTCGCCTCCCAACGCAGCCCACTACCACCGCACGAACCGACCACACGCATCGAGTGGGCCATCGGCGGCGATGGGGCCGCCGCTTACGGCAGCGCGCGCAAAGCGATGCAACTTATCATCAGCGAGCGAGCGCATCCTTAATTTGAAAGGATTGCCTCTCAGGACTTCTTTCCCGCATGAGAGCCATCCTTCAACGCACTCGCGCAGCATCCGTCACCATCGACGAAGAAATCATTTCTCAGATCGACTCCGGCCTGCTCGTTTTGCTCGGCGTTGAGGAAATCGACGACTCGTCCGATGTCGATTGGCTGGCCGGAAAAATTGCGAAGATGAGAATTTTCAGCGATTCCGAGGGCAAAATGAACCTCTCGGTCACCGAATCCGGCGGCGAAATTATGATCGTCAGCCAGTTCACGCTGTTCGCATCGACCAAGAAGGGCAATCGACCCTCCTTCATTCGCGCGGCGGCACCGGAGCATTCAGAGCCACTCTACGAAGCATTTTGCACCGCGATTGAGCGCGAAACGGGTCGCTCCACCGCACGAGGAGTTTTCGGCGCTGATATGCAAATCTCGCTGATCAACGATGGACCTGTGACCATTTTCATCGATTCACAATCGCGTGAATGACAGGGCTGATAAGGCTTAAAGTTTAAGCGAAACGCCGAGATGCGGTGTGCGCAGAGAAAAGCGCTGAGTGAAGAACTCTCCTCGAAAGTCCTCCGCGACCACCGCTGCTCCGCGTTTCGCTCATGCCATCAAAGCGAATTTTGATGCGTTGGCCCTGCCGCGAATAAGCTCGTTCTTGCATCGCTGCATGCGGCTGCCTAGTTTTCGTCCGCCGTGCCCATAAACGCCATTCTCGCCCTTGAAGACGGACGCTGTTTCGAAGGAAACGCATTCGGAGCCACCGGAACCACTACCGGAGAAATTTGTTTCAACACCTCAATGACCGGTTACCAAGAGGTCATCACGGATCCGTCTTACCGCGGGCAAATCGTGGCGATGACTTACCCGCAAATCGGAAATTATGGCATCAATCCCGAGGACGCAGAGTCGAGCTCGCCGCACATCCGCGGCTTTGTCATCGGTGAACTCTGTGAAGTCCCATCCAACTGGCGATCCACGGAATCGCTCGCCGATTATCTCGCCGCTCACCACATCCTCGGCATCGAAGACATCGATACCCGCGCGCTGACCAAACACCTGCGCTCGCTCGGTGCCATGCGCGCCTGCCTCACCACCGAACTCACTGCGGCAGAGGCCATTGCAGCGGCTCAAGCGTCGCCATCAATGGAAGGAATGGACTACGTGAAGGAAGTTTCCACTCAGACCAGCTACCATTGGCAGGATGAATCTCGCGAGTGGGTTCTGCTCAATGTTTCCACTGGCGAAGCCGGGCCTTACGCGGCTCTTCCACCAGTCCGACACCGCATCGTGGCTTATGATTTTGGCATCAAGTTCAACATCCTGCGCCGCTTGCGCCAGGCGGGTTTCGAGGTGGAAGTCGTTAATTCCACCGCCACCGCAGAAGAAGTGCTCGCCAAAAACCCCGATGGAATTTTCCTCTCCAACGGCCCCGGCGACCCTGCCGCTCTCGGCTACATCCACGAACAGCTCCGCGAACTGATCGGCAAAAAACCGATCTTCGGCATCTGTCTCGGCAACCAACTGCTCGCCCACGCGTTCGGCGGCAGCACGTTCAAACTGAAATTCGGCCATCGCGGCGGCAACCAACCGGTCAAAGACCTGCGCACCGGAAAAATTTCCATCACCTCGCAAAACCACGGCTTCGCAGTCGATCCAGACTCTCTCCCAGCCGATGTCGAGGTCACCCACGTCAATCTCAACGACGGCACCGTCGAGGGCATGCGCCACAAAAATCTGCCCGTCTTCAGCGTCCAATACCACCCCGAAGCTGCTCCCGGCCCAAACGACGCCTCCTATTTCTTCGAGGAATTCGCGCGTCTGATCGACGGAGTTAAGGGTTAGTCGTTATTTGTTAAATGGTGCTTCACCAATAACTTCTAACTAATGACAAATTACCAAAATTGTTAAATTTTTCATGAACACCATCATCACAGGTCTCCAATGGGGAGACGAGGGCAAGGGCAAGATCGTCGATTACCTCACGGAGTCTGCAGACGTCGTGATTCGCGGCCAAGGCGGGAACAACGCGGGTCACACAGTCATCGCGGGAGGTCAAAAATACATCCTGCACCTGCTCCCGTCCGGCATCCTGTGGGACGATAAAATCAACGTCATCGGCAATGGAGTGGTGCTCGATCCCGTCGGCCTGGTGCAGGAAATCTTGCGCATCGAGAGCCAAGGAATCGCGATCACTCCAGACAAGCTGCTCATTTCCGACCGCGCCCACGTCGTTTTGCCGCTTCACAAGGAGCTCGATGCCGCGCGCGAAGTCGCTCTCGGCGACCAAAAAATCGGCACCACCAAGCGCGGAATCGGCCCGGCTTACGCCGATAAAATCAACCGTTGCGGCCTGCGCATGGTCGATCTGCTCGATGAAGATTTCGCCCGCGCACGCATCACCCACCGCTGCGCCGAGGCGAACGAAATTCTCGCTCGTTACGACTTGCCGACGTTTCGGCCAGAGGACGTCATCGCCGAAGTTTACACTGCTTTTGAACGCCTCCGTCCGCACATCAGCAACACCATTCCGGTGCTGCACGCAGCGTGGAAATCCGGTAAAAATCTCTTATTTGAAGGCGCTCAAGGGACTTTGCTCGATATCGACTTCGGCACGTATCCATTCGTCACCTCATCCAACACCACATCCGGCGGCTCCTGCACTGGCACGGGCCTGCCGCCCACCGCGATCGATGCCGTGATCGGCGTTTGCAAAGCCTACACCACCCGCGTCGGCTCCGGCCCGTTTCCCACTTGCGATGAAGGCCTCTCAGACTACCTACACGGACTGGGCCGCGAATTCGGTGCGACCACTGGCAGGCCGCGCGGCTGCGGCTGGCTCGATACGGTGCTGCTGCGCTTCGCCTGCATGGTCAATGGCATCACGGGTCTGGCGGTGACCAATTTGGATGGGCTGGATGCTTACGAAAACCTGCAAATCTGCACCAGTTACGAGATCGACGGCGTGATTCACGAACTCCCGCCAGCCGACCGCTCGTCATGGGACCGCGCGGTGCCGGTTTATGAATCGCTACCCGGCTGGAAATCCGACACCACCGCTTGCACTCGCTACGAGGATCTGCCGGAGGCCGCTAAAGCCTACTTATCCCGCCTGAGCGAGCTTTGCGGCGCCCCAATCGCCTTTGTCGGCGTCGGTCCAGACCGGACACAGACCTTGGTGGTAGCGTAAGGAGCCATGCCGAATTTTCCCGACATTCCGCGCCACATCGCCGTGATCATGGACGGCAACGGCCGCTGGGCCAAGGAACGTGGACTGCCCCGCCGCGATGGGCACCGCGCTGGCGCAGAATCCGTGCGCGAAGTCACGGATGCCTGCATCGATCTGGGAGTGAAATTTCTCACCGTCTATGCCTTTTCCTCAGAAAACTGGAACCGCCCGGAAACCGAAATCAAAGCGCTGATGGACCTGCTCGACCGCTTCCTCGTCGATAAAGCCAAGGACCTCAAAAAACAAAACATCCGCCTTGCCGCCATCGGCCAGCTAGACCGCCTGCCAGCCAAAACCCGCAAGCTCTTGGACAAAATCATCGCCCAAACCGCTGACCACACCGCCATGACTCTGGTGCTGGCCTTGTCCTACGGCGGCCGCGAGGAAATCGTCGCCGCCGCCCGCTCGCTCGCGATCGATGCAGCCGCCGGAACCATCCAACCCGAGCAAATCACTAGCGAACTTTTCGCCTCGCGCCTGCAAACCGCCGGCATCCCCGACCCAGACTTGCTGATCCGCACTTCCGGCGAGATGCGTGTTTCCAATTTCCTGCTGTGGCAAATCAGCTACGCAGAAATCGTGATCGTAAAAAAATTCTGGCCCGACTTTCACAAAACCGACCTGCTCGAAGCCGTGGCCGAATATCAACGCCGTCACCGCCGTTTCGGCGCACTTTAAAATGCGAGGAACAACGAAATTGGCCTAACAAACGAAATGAAATCATTTGAATTCATCTACATGAAGATGCCGTTTATCGCCTCTCTTCAATTTTCGCGGTTTTCGTCTATTTCGCTGTGAAGAAGTTTCCATTTTAAGATGAACGGCACCTTCACCTTCCTCGGCACAGGCACCTCAGTCGGCGTGCCGGTCATCGGGTGCAGGTGCGCCGTTTGCATCTCGCCAGACCCCCGCAACAAACGAACCCGCTCCTCCGCACTCATTCACTTCAAAGGGGGCACGGGCGGCCCGACCGTCTCTTCCTCTCTCAAAGGGGGCACGGGCGGCCCGCCCGTCTCTTCTCTCATCCAAATTCCCAGCATCACCCTGCTCGTAGATTCCGGCCCAGACCTACGCGAGCAAGCACTACGCGAAGGCCTGCACCAGCTCGATGCCGTGCTCTACACCCACTCACACCTCGACCACGTCGTCGGCTTCGATGAATTGCGCGCCTTTTGTTGGCGGCGTGACGAACCGCTTCCCATGCACGCCACCCGCGAGTGCATGGACACGCTCAAACAGATGTTCGGCTGGGCATTTTCTGAGGAAAACGTTTACAAAGGCTACGTGAAACCCGCCGCTCACATCATCGAGGCACCCTTTTTCTACGGTGATCTGAAAATCACGCCGCTGCCCGTGGAGCACGCCGCAGTCGAAACCATCGGCTACCGCTTTGATCACCCAGAGGCCCGCAACATCGCCTACCTGCCCGACGTGAAACGCGTGCCCATCGAAACCATGGAACTCCTGCGCGGCGTCGATATTTTGATCGTGGACGCGCTCCGCCCTGAGCCACACGCCACCCATTGCTCAATCAACGAGGCACTCGAAATCATCCGCCAAGCCGCACCGGGCGAAGCGTGGCTCACGCACCTCGGCCACGAAAATGACCACGCGGCGCTCAGTTCAGAACTCCCACCCGGCGTGCGCGTGGCGTGGGACGGTCTGCAAATCGCGCTGTGAACGTGATCGAGCGCCATGTCCCCCGGGTATTTCCATTCTACCGGGGACCGGTGAAAACCGATTTAATTGAAGGGCTTCAAAATGGAGCCGGCTAACGGACTCGAACCGTTGACCTGCTGATTACAAATCAGCTGCTCTACCAACTGAGCTAAGCCGGCGTTTTGCCTGTGAATCACGGGCGGGCGGAGAAAAGCGGATTGATGGGCGGGCGGGAAGCTCAAAGTTACGAGAAAATCGCATCTTCTGCCATCATGCCGGAAACGCATCGGCGATTTGGCGTGCCCAGTCCTTGGCGCGGGTGGCGAAGTCCCGCTGATCCCCTGCGTAGAGGATGCCGCGTGAAACGTTGATGACGTCCGGCGCGGTGCGTGCGGCGGCGGCCAGCGAGGCAAGATCACCGCCCTGCGCACCCAGCCCGGGAACCAACAACGGCGCATCCGGAATTTTCTCCAGAACCTCAGCGGCATTGGTGAGGCCGACCACATACCCGACATCGGTTTTGCGATTCTCAGAAACCGCGCGGTCGCCCAGCGCTGTGACCAGTTCGAAAACCGAGCGACCATCCGCGAGCTTTTGCCGCTGAAAATCCGCCGACCCGGCATTCGAGGTCACCGCCAACAGGTAAATCCCCTTCCCTGCCCAATCGAGAAACGGCTCGATCGAATCATATCCGAGAAATGGATTGAGCGTGACCGCATCCACATTCCACCGGCTGAAATATCCCTGCGCGTAGTATTTTTGGGTCTCGCCAATGTCGCTGCGCTTGGCGTCGAGAATCACTGGAACTTCGTCGGGCATTTCAGCGAGTAAGTCTTCTAGCAGACGAATGCCCTCGATCCCCATCGCCTCGAAGTATGCCATGTTCGGCTTAAAGGCGGCCGCATACTCCGCGGTTTCTTCGATCACCTGCTTGAGAAATTCACGGGCTGCCGAGGCGCCGCCATCGCCGGGTCGAGGATCGAGCCCCACACAGAGGCGGGAGCCAGTTTGCAGAATGCGGTGCTGGAGACGTTCGGAGTAGCGCATGATCGGTAGAGGTGACGACTTGTTAGCTAAGCAGCTTTTCGCTGAAAGCCCTTCCAAGTGCAGTAAATGAGCGACAATCCTGCAAGCGGCAGCGCATAGCGGAA
>JBGSLX010000172.1:0-4558 GCA_041740475.1 Akkermansiaceae bacterium
GGGCGGAGCTGAGGTGAATGACCTCGCGTTTTTTCGTGTCCCGCCAAGCTGCATTGCCGGTGGCGTCGATGGTGGTGGGATGATAGACGAATGGGCTGGGCTTGTGGTCGGTTTCGCCGGGTTTCCACGCGACGATTTTCCATTTCGGAGAAGTGACGCAGGCGTAAAGCACCGAGGAATCTGGCGAAAACACCGGCTTGGCGTAGCGAAAATGTGGGTGCCTTGGGAAGGCCGTGAGCGGTGATGTTGGGAGCGGCAATGCATGAATCTTGAGATTCCCATCCTTGTCACCAGTGGCGACCTGCTCGCCAGAGGGATGGATGCCAGCCGCCCAGATTTCATTGTCGTGAGCGAGAGAAAGCGACTGCGCGGGGCCGCCATCAATGGAAGAAACGCAGAGCTGACGATCGGACGAGGTGGTGAGCAACGAGCTGGAATTTCCCGCAAACAAGGCTGCCCAGATGCGCGCGGTGTGCGGCGATTCGAGCGCAATGTCCGTGCCGCTGGCGACCTCGAAGGCGTGGATGCGTGGCTGTGCGAATTGTGTGGTCGCGACGAGCCGGGTGGAGTCCGGCGAAAACGTCATGCCGAGGATGGCACCGCTGGTTTCTAGGTGTCGGGGAGCTGAAGCCGGGGCGGTGAGATCGCACAAATCAATGTCGCTCTCGGAATCGTGGTGGCCGTGCTTGGGAAGTCCGGCAGCCAGCCAGCGGCCGTCGGGCGAGATCGCCACCGCCCGCGCAGGAAAGCCGAGATCGCGGACAATCTCCGGCTTTTGCGAAGCGTCTGAGTGCATTTGCCACAGGGAAATCGTGCCCACGGGTTCATAGAAAAACCATCCGCCGGTGGTGACCGCGAGCGTGCGACCATCTGCCGTGAGTGAGAATCCCGCACCCGGAATCTCCCACAGCGGCAGCGTTTCCCCCGCCCGGTGACAGCGGATGAGGTCGCCTTGCGCACACAAAAACGCACTGCCATCGCCGAACCACTGGAGCTGCCGAATGCACGCACCGCCCGGAGCGACGAGTTCACGGTCGAGCGCGAGACCCTCCTCACCCGCTCGTTTCCATGACTTGAGCGAGCCATCGTGAGCGCCGCTCAGCAGCGCATCACCAGACGGATGCCACGCCAGCGCGGTGAGAATGTGATCGTGCGCCTTGGTGGAAAACCGCTCGCCACTCCTGAGCAATCGCTCCAAGAGAAACCATTCGTAGCCGCGCAAGTCCGACTCTCCCGCTGCTGGACGGCACCTCGCGAGAAGCTCCCGAGCTTGATTGCGATTGCCACTTTCCATCGCAGCCGAGGCAGCGGAGAGATTGGCGGAGTAAAGATCGACCCTGCGATTCTCAGCGACCATTCGGAAATCCGCCGCACTGGACGCCGCTCGGCGCCAAGCCACTAGCGAGGCCGTGCTTCCCACCAGAATCGCCGCAAACAACGCGAAAATGAGAGAAGCAGTGAGTGGCTTCTTGCGGATTAAGCGGCATAGCCAATGCAGCGGAGCCAGCGGGCGGGCTAGGATCGGCTCACCACGGAGGAAGCGATCCAGCTCATCCGCCACTTCCGAGGCGCTGCCGTAGCGGGCGGTGGGAGATTTCTCCAAGCACTTCAGGCAAATGGTATCCAAGTCCACTGGCACCGAGTGATTCAGCCGGCGCGGAGCCACCGGATCGCTCTCGCTGACCGCCGCGAGCAGTTCTGCGATTGAATCCGCGACAAACGGCGGTCGGCCCGCAAGACAGTGATAAAGCACCGCGCCGAGACCATAGACGTCTTCCATCACCGGGCTCGACGATTTCCCCGTCGCCACCCGCTCGGGCGGCAAGTAGGCGGGAGAACCCATCAGATCCAAAGTGACACCCTCCAGCACCTCAGGATCCAGAAAACAGGCGAGGCCGAAATCCGTGAGAACAGGATGATTGTCGGGATTGAGCACGATATTCGACGGCTTGAGATCGCGATGAGCCACGCCTTGGCGGTGGGCGTAGGAAACCGCTCGCGCCACCTCGCGCAGAATTTGTGCGGCAAACTCCGGCGTCATTCGCCCCTCCGCGAGCCGCGTCACCAGCGATGGACCATCGATGAAATCCATCGAGATAAACGGCTGCCCGAGCGCGAGCCCGACTTCATGCACCGCGACGATTCCCGGGTGTTTCAAACTCGCCGCTGTTTCGGCCTCGCGCTGGAAACGGGCGCGAAATGAGGCCGAGGAAAACGCCGCGCCGGGCAGCACTTTGAGCGCCACGATCCGATTCAAGCCACTCTGCCGCGCCCGATAAACCACGCCCATGCCGCCACGGGCGATCTCTTCTAGCAGTAAGTAGTTACCCACTTGGAGCGAGACGATTTCATCCGACGCATCCTCCGCCGCGCCCTCGGAATCGTCGGTCAACACACAGACCGGGCACAGCACCGCGCTCACTCCGCCAGCCAGCACACTGCCGCATGATGGGCATCGTTTCGGCGGTGCGGCTTCATCCATGTTTGATATTGATAAGGAAATCTCAGCTCAAAGTGGCGGAATGACTCAGCCCTTCAATAACGTGACGATGTATGCCAGCTCCTCCGCCGCCTCGCCGGGCGAGCCCACGGTATCGGCGATTTCGCATTCCAAGAGCTCGCGGAACCGCTTGCGAGCATGCTTCGCATAGCTTTTCACCGCGTCTTCGGTGGCATTCAATTCCGCCGCGACTTCCGCGTAGGGACTGCCGGCAGCAGGCCCCAAGATCAGATCAAACCACTTCGCTTTTCCCATTTCGTGGTGCTCGCACTGCAACGCGTGGCTCGCCCGCCCGACGAGATCGTTTGCCCACTGCCTGTCATAAGCCACCTCGGCGGAACCTTCGTCTGATGGAGCCGAGAGTCCCGAGTTTTTGAAATCGACCTCGAAGGAAAGATGAACCGCTCCCCCACCCCGCCGGATTGCTTGTGAGCGGTCCCATTCGCCGTGGAGAAAATTCTTGAACGCGGTGAGCAAAAAGGAACGGAAGCGACCTTTTTCTGGATCCGCGACGCGCAAGGTATCGCGAGCCATCATCCACGCAAAAAACGCCTGAGTCATGTCCTCGGCATCCTCCGTTTTCCGCCCGGTCCCGAGGCAATAAATGAAAAGCGGTTTCCAGTAAGCACGGCACAGACGATCCAGAGCCGCCTGTTTCTGCGGGCAATCGCCCCCAGCACGCAGCACGACTGACCAAAGTGTGGTCTGAAATCTGGAGTCCAGCCCGTCTTTTCTCACATTGGGAAACTAACCAGTCAGACACGTTTCGGCCAAGCGCTAAACTTTGTGAGAAAATGCCCCGGGAACGCTGAGCCCCAGCTCGGCCATCCTGCACAACCCTTTTAGGGTTGGTGACTCATTTCGCACCCTCACCCGGGGTAGGCCTAGCGACCAACCCCGGGCTAGAATGCAAAACCCTATTCAGGGTTTTTTGTGGGAGAGCTTTTTCACCCATCGTGATGCACGCCAGTATCACAGCCATGAAGCCCAACTCCTGAAATTTCCGTGTATTTCGTGTGTTCCGAGGTTCCCCATGAGCCTGACGAGTCGAAGTTTTTCACAGCTCAGGGAACTTCGCCAAAAACTCACCTGGCTTCATCACAAGGACTTTGCTTTTGGTGAAATCCGCGACATTCCGCGACACGATGCAATCCGCCCCACATGCCTCCGCCGATGCTGCCTGCAGCGCATCTTCAAAGTCGTTAAATCCAAGTTCTCTCGCGTGCCGTGCAAGCGCATCACCTGCATCTGCCACCCGTGCCCAGGCCAGAAGCTTGTCCACTTCCTGCATCGCCTCCGCTTCCGTGCGCCCGCGCCGCAACAAGTAGTAGGCTGTCGCCAGACCATGCCATGCGATGAACATTGGATCGTCCGCCTTTTCACACCTCAGAATCACTGCTTCACTTTCCGCTGCGAGTTCAGGCCGATTCAGCAGCACATCGAGAACGATGTTGGTATCGAGAAAGACACGCATGACATGTCAGGAAGTAACCCCATACTTGGAATCATAAAAACTCATGCGGAGGTCATCCACGGTCTCACCCGGAGCCAGCATAACGCTCCCGCGAGCGGACTCCAGCCACTCGCTGGCCTTGCCACGAGCCGGGATCGCATCCTCCAACCGCCTCACCTGTACCACAAAGGCCGAATTCTCCACCTCCACAACCTGCAGCGTATCGCCTTTCTGGAAATCAAAGCCCTGTAACCGCTCGACCGGAATTCGTTGGGTGAAGGTCATGATGACACCTTAAAGGCCCGCACGGAGGCTAGCAAGGTCTGAGTTTCCGTGAAGATCGCCGCCACCAAAACCATCGAACTCCGCCGCGTCTGTCCTAAGGTCGCACTGGGTAATCACGCCCTCGTGAACCTTGGTCACTTAGCCAAGCGCAAAACTTTGTGAGAAAATACCCCGGGAACGCTGAGCCCCAGCTCGGCCATCCTGCACAACCCTTTTTAGGGTTGGTACCTCATTTCGCACCTTCACCCGGGGTAGGCCTCGCGGCCAACCCCGGGCTACGATGCAAAACCCCATTCGGGGTTTTTCTACGGGAGATATTC
>JBGSLX010000173.1:0-5781 GCA_041740475.1 Akkermansiaceae bacterium
GTGAAAGAACGAGTATCGTCCTCTCGCACTCTTTTGCTGCTTTTTGCATCTCCAAAATGAAGTTGCTGCCTGGACCCCAGTCCCAAGCCTGCAGGATGGTGGTGTAGCCGTTATCCTCGAGTTGAAACGCAATCCACTCTGCCCATTTCTCGTCAGAAGAGCTATAGCTGACGAAGAAATCCTTCTTTGTCGAATCAATGATACCCGTGTGCTTCAAACGCAGAGAATTGATGAGTTGAGTGTTTTGCGATTTTCCAGCTGAGAAGCGGGGGCATGCGCGGTGGGGTTCGCCATCACGAAGTCGGCACGGAGATCCGGGTGCTGGTCGCGGGTAAAAGTGTCCGCCGGTTCCTTGCCGAAGTCGAAATCGACGCCGCAGATGGCAATGGAAGAGGAAGATTTTTCAACCGCAAAGGCGCAAAGGTCGCCACGAGTCGCAGAGGAAGAATTTGAGGGAGAGGCTTTTGGGGCGTTGCCAAGAATGTCCTTCGCGTGAAGGTCCGCGTGCTGGAACGGGATGGTGGCGATGAGGTCGATGAACCCCGCGAGGTTCGCCTGATCGATCTGGAGCTGGGTGTGGTTCTTGTTGAGAGGGGGTGAAAACCCCTTCTCCATATTGATTTCCGTCCCGGCAGGAAGCTTGGCAGAGTCCTGCAAGGTCTTCCACCGCGCCAGCGCCGGGACCCAGAAGACGTTTTTCTCGATATAATAGTCGCGCTCTTCCAGCTCGGCGGCGATGGCTTCGTTGTATTTGGTAAAGGTGCCGTAGTCCGCAGGCCTCAGATGAAGGTCGCTGTCCGGATCGCGGATCATCTCCTCGATATCCTTCTGTCGTTCGGCGAAAGAGTCTGAGACGTATTTGAGGAAGATCAGGCCGTGGACTGCGTGTTTGTAAACCACAGCGTCGAGATTGAAGCGCAGCCGGTCGGTGGCGGTCCAGAGCTTCTTGTCGAGCTCGCGGAGGAAAGTCTGGGTATCGGAGGGAGGCATGGGAGAGAGACTGATTTCTGATTCGGAGACTAACTGCCCAAAAGGGGGTGGCGAGCGCAACCGCCAAAGATCCCGGCATCCTCCAACACGGTGTCCATTTTCCGAAGGGAGTTTTTCCGAGAAGACAATACACTCGATCCGACCGATATCCCCAACACGCCCTGAAAGGACTCGTGGACGATCTCCTCGATCTGGTTGGAGAGGATGCCTCCCGGAAATGTGTTTTTTTTGGCGAAGTAGAAGATCATTATGGTTTTGGACAGACAAGGAGCTCTCAGGCGTGGCAGATGAGATCGATTTGTTTATGTGCTTATATTAATGGGAAAGCTATTCGGCTGTTATGTCGATGGAAGCTGGAAATGCTGGAAATTGGAATGAGCAGGGAGCAGGGAGCAGCGTGTTAGGCACGCGCCATTTCGCGGATCACTTTGCGGCCGAGGAAAAGCAGTGGAAGCATGCAAAAAGCACCGCGCCAGCCCAGTTCCAACAGGCCTGCTTTTCCGGAAACGGGAACTCCTATCGCGAGCGCTGTGAGTATGATCGCAAAAACCGCGAGCGGCACCACCGTTCCCCGCAGATGGCCGAACAGATAGGTTTTCCAAGGGATCTTCAACCTCATCACCGTCAGCGGCACCACCCAGAACCATCCCACCAGCGTCGTCGGAATCATCGTGCCCAGCGCCACGCCGAGCACTCCGAATTTGAACGCGAGGATGACACTCAGAATGACGTTCGCCACCGCATCGCAGACCGAGATGAACAGGAGCTGCCGCTCGTCGCCACACATCATCAGCACCCGCTTCGAGCAGCCGTTCGTGAGTTGTGAGCTGAACACCGCAAACAACAGAACCTGCCCCACCCACCACGTTTCCCTCGGCACGCTTTCCATGCCGGTCAACAAGGAGATCAACGGCTCCAAATAGACCGCCGAGAGCAAATAGCACGGAGTCACTAGGAAAAACGTCAGCCGCGAGCTACTCAGTAGCAGCTTTCTCAAGCCGGAGTCATCACCCAGCGCATGCATCGCCGCCGCCGCTGGCGAAAGCACCTGCTGGAGTTGAACGCTGAAAAGCCCGAGCATTTCCGCCATCTTGAATCCTGCCTGATAGACCGCCACCATCGCCACTCCGATGGTCAGTGAGATCACTAACTGATCGCTCTTCGCCATCAGCATGTTGCTGAACGTGATCAAATAGGCAGCGATGGAGAACCCCATCTGCACTTTCACCGTGCGCCAGTCGAAATGTTTCGGCAGCAGCGAGATCCCCGGCAGCCGCCGGATTGCGATCACCGCCGCGATCAGATTCGGAAACGCGCTCGTCGCCACGCTGATGCCCATCAGCACCGACAGGCTCCACCCCGCCGTCAGCCCCCAGTACAGAAACACAAAGTTGATCACCGTCGAGAATGTGCCCACCCAATTCGCGATATCGATCCGCTGCAAGCCTCGCAGGATTTCCGGAAACAATCCTAACGGAAACATCACTGCCAGCCCGATAAAGAACACCACGTAGGCATTCCCGAACTCGCTGCGATTAGTCGCAAGAACACCCATCCGCGAAAGAAACGGCTCACGGATCGTCAAGAAAAACACCAGCAACAGCACCGCCATCCCGATAAAGGTCCAGAAAATCGTCGCCAGTAGCCGACTCAAGCCCGTCATGTCGCCAGTCGCTGTTTTTTCTGCCACCGCCTTCTGCGCCGTGAAGCCGAACCCGAAATCCAACAGAATCCCATATCCGAACAACGACCACAGCAAGGCCCAGAACCCGAACTCTGCGCCGGAAAAGTTCTGGAACATCAGCCGGAACAACACCAAACCGAGCAGCATCCGCGTGACAAAGCCGATGTATCCGCTTGCGGTGGTGCTCCAAAACCTGCGTTGCCATTCAGCCATGCGATATGAGGATTTTTTCAGCGAGCAACCCCTGCTAGCAGTTCCTTTAGGTGGATAGTCAAATTCCCAGCGTTTGTCACCCTCCAATGCCGCCAAGATCCAGAAGGAAGATCATCCCCGACACGCTGCCAACAGCTTGATACGCTCGTCTTCCGAATGCGGTGAGATCACGCAAAACATCGCCAGTTCGCGTTGTGGTTCTACGAACCGCACATGCATGGGATGTACGTGCTCAGCGAACTGCTTTCTGATAGATTCCTCAGTTCTCCCGCGTGCGATCACATCGCGACGAACTCTCCGCAGCAAGCGGACTTCCTCCGGACAATCGACAAACACACTCACCGCGAATTTTTTCCTCAGCCACTCCAAATGAAGCAGCCACAGACCCTCCAGCACGACGATTGGCCGACTTTCCATTTCAACTGTATGATTGCACCTCACATGCTCCGCAAAATCGTAAACCGGCACCTGCGCCACCTCACCCCGAACCAGTGAGTCCATCACGACCCGCAGCGCGTCCCAGTCGATCGCAGCCGGGTCGTCGAAATTCACCCGCGCCCGCACAGGCCTTGGAAGATGCCCCAGATCCCGATAAAAATGATCCAGACTCAGGTGTGTCGCTTGGTCACCGAACCCATCGGTTAGCTCCGCCGCCAAGCAGGTCTTACCCGAACCGCTGCCTCCGACCACGGCGATGAACCGGATGTTTTTCATGGCTGTCGATTTACCATGCCCAGCAGTCACCAGCGATCTTTTAGTTAGCTGTTTATGCGTATTGCGCCAATGAACGATGACACCGGAGAAGTGCGGTCGTTGCGTCGCCAGTCAATCAACCCTCTTCTCCCGCCTGCTGGCCGATCTTGACATGGAGTAGGGCACGCGCGCTTGCGAAGTCGTCGGCCTGAGTCTTGCCAGCTCCGACAACGAAGATACTCGAAGCTCCATCAGCCATCGTCTTCTTCCACTCGGAAACCCGCCCGGGGTGAATGTCGAATTTCTTGGCGATCTGCTAGATAGTATAGACGCCCCTGAAGGCCTCAAGTGCTACGCGCACTTTGAATTCGGAGCAAGCCCGAGACATTCAGTCAGTTTAGGTTATCTTCTGACGAAGCAAGCTTCAAGGAATGCAACCTTCCTGAGACTCAAACCAAACGCCGTAGCCCGGCTTCTAACACAGCCATAGCACTGCGACCTGAGCGACCAAGATGCGTAACAACATCGTCAGCGGATACACGTTTGCATAAGCGAGCGATGGATAGTCCGAGTTGGTGAGCTTGGTGGAAAACGCCAAGGCGGGCGGGTCCGTCATGCTGCCCGCGAGCACACCAGTGAGCGTGAGGTGATTGATCTTCATCAGCTTGCGACCGACGACTCCGGCGATCAGCAGCGGCAAGGTGGTGACCACTGCGGCGAATCCCATCCATTGCAAACCAGTCGCAGAGAAGGCGGTTTCCACAAATTTCCCACCAGCACCGAGACCGACACAGGCGAGGAAAAAGATGATTCCCAGCTCGCGAAAGGCCGTGTTTGCATTGATCGGCATGTGAATGACCAATGGCCCGATCCTTCCCAAGCGGCCCATCAAGATCGCGATGATCAGCGGCCCGCCGGCGAGTCCCAGCCGCAATGGCACCGGCATTCCCGGAAGATTCCACGGGTAAAGCCCGAACAGAATGCCGACCGTGATGCCGATGAAAATGGAGGCAAAACTCGTTTCATTAAGCTGATGCACCGAGTTTCCGAGCGCGTCTGCCGCTTGTTGGATCGCAGTTTCCTCACCCACTAAATTAAGCATATCGCCAAACTGAAGTTTCAAGTCAGGCATGGCCGTTAGAATCATGTCTTGGCGGCTGACGCGGCTGACCGTCACTCCGAAGCGCTCGTTGATGCGGGTGGCGGCGATGGTTTTGCCGATCATGCCCTTGTGCGTGACGATCACGCGCTTGGCGGTCACGTTGCCGGGAGCCTTACGCAGATCTTCATCGACCACCCTACCGATGCTCAGTCTGGCGCGTTCCAATTGCTCCGCTGAACCCACCGCGAGGATCACGTCTCCGAGTTGCAGAATCGTGTCGGGTTGAGCGATTTGCACTTCCTTTTCCTCGTGGCGGCGAATGCGCGAGACCACCACACCATCATCGCCGAGACCGGGGATGTTGCGAATCGACACGCCGCTGAGATTCGGATTTTCCACTAACAAGGAAGCACGCTGCGGCTCTCGAATGCCTTGTGAAAGCTGCTGTTTCAAATCCGCAAGCTCTTGTTGCGGGTCGATCCTAAACATCACGCGAATCAAAATGATGACCAGAATGATGCCGAGCACACCGAACGGATAGGCCACCGCATAGGCCATCGCCGCTTTGCTGGCGAGATCGGCATTTCCTGCACCACCCATCGCCTGTTGCGCCGCACCGAGCGATGGCGTGTTCGTGGTAGCGCCAGAAAAAACGCCTGCTAGCACGCCAGCATCCCACTTCAAAACGAACGAGCCGAATAGAAACACGATCGCCGCGCCGGATAACACGATCAGAACCGCCAGCGCATTGAGCTTGAGACCGTCTTTTCTCAGCGAGTTGAAAAATCCCGGCCCGAGCTGCAAGCCGACCGTGAACACGAACAGCGCGAGTCCGAATTCCTTCAAAAACGACATCAAATGCGGGTCCAGCGTCAGTCCAAAATGCCCGAGCAACAAGCCACTGAACAACATCCCAGCCACACCTAACTTGATCCCACGCACGCGAATACTGCCGATCAGCAATCCAAGCATCGCGGTGATCGAGATCACCAAAATCGGCTCAGCATGCGGGGAAACCACCTTGATTCCATCGAGAAACTCCCTCATGGCCGGGATGCTGTTTGGGCGTTGCTCATTCCGCAATCACTATGATTTCCAC
>JBGSLX010000174.1:0-2728 GCA_041740475.1 Akkermansiaceae bacterium
GTGAAGCGCGCATTCGGTCCCTACACGCTGGAGCGGCGGCATGCGGTGGGCGGCATGAGCATGGTTTTTGTGGCGCACGATGCGACGTTGAACCGTGAAGTGGCTCTCAAAATTCTGAGCGACGCGTATTCGGCAGACGAGCGGCGGATCGCGGCGTTTGAAGAAGAAGCGCGCATCACGGCATCCTTCAGCCATCCGAATGTGGTGCGGGTTTTTAAGACCGGTAGGGCATTTGGCCGGTTTTTCATCGCGATGGAATTGGTGCCTGGAGGTCACTACGAGCAGCGCATTCATGAAGTCGGCCACATTCCGGAGTTGGAAGTTTTACCGGTCGCCATCGAGGTCGCGCAGGGTCTCAAAGCGGCGCACTCGGCGGGCTTGATCCACCGCGATGTGAAACCCGGCAACATCCTGCTCGATGCCGCCGGACGGGCGAAACTGGTGGATTTCGGCCTGGCGCTCGTCACCCAAGGCGGGACGGCGACTGCGACGGAACTTTGGGCCACGCCGTATTATGTGCCGCCCGAAACGGTGGATGGGCAGGCCGAGGATTTCCGCTCGGACATCTATGCCTTTGGGGCGACGTTTTATCACGCGCTGAGCGGCAAGCCCTCGTGCGACGAGAAGTCGATGGCGACGGATAAACTCGGCGAGGCCAAAAAATCGGTGATCCCGCTGCGAGAAGCCGCGCCATTTGTGTCTGAGTCCACTTGCCGGATCATCGAGCGGGCGATGGCCTACAGCCCAGCAGGGCGCTACAAATCCTATGACCAACTGATCGCCGATCTGACCCAGGCCTTGTCTGATTTGAAATCCGGCAAGGTGATTTCCACGCATGAGCCTCGTTCTGGGCGTGGCAAGAAACGCCGGACGGGACTCGCCATCGCAGCAGGTTGCGCGGTGGTCGCGGTGGCGGGTGTGGTTTGGTTTTCGCTGAAAAAACCAGCCGTTGAGCCGGTGGTGGAAATTTCTCGGCCAGAGCCAATCGTGACGACTCCGCCGACGGATGGCGCAGATCAGGCAGCGGAAATCACGCAAAACTACCGCGAGGCCAGCGCGGCAATGGATGCGGGTGACTTCGAACTCGCGGAAAAACGTTTCCGCGAACTGCACGCGAATCCCCGCGTGCAAGAACCGACGAGAAGCTGGGCGGGCATGCAGTCATTGCTCGCCGCGCTGCTGGATGCCCGGCCGCAGGACGCCAATCGCCAAATCAAGCCGATCCGCGAGCACCTTCTCAGCTTGGCGGAGACGCATCCTCTCGCGGGTGATGAATGGGACGTTCTGCTCGGGAAAATGGGCGGGCTGTGGCCAGTGCCGAGCACCGAGACGAACGCATCTGCCGCCAGCGTGGTCGCGAACATGCTGGCAGCGCTCAAGAACTGGGATCAGGGATTGCTCGACGAGGCGGCTGAATGTTTCCGCGCAGCGTCATCAGTCAGCTTGCCAGAGAGCGATGCTTGGGCTGCCGTTTATCAAAAACAGGCGCTTCAATATCTGGATGACTACCAAGTTCTGACCGGCCCATTGTTTGAAACGGAGCCATCGAGCGCGGCGGAATGCACCACGTTGATTGACCGGCTCGACGAGGCGCTATCGGTGATGAAAACCCGTGGCCGTGCGCGCTTTAACACGCGGTGCTGGCAGCTCGACCTAAAGCGCCTGCAGAAGCACCTCGAAGCCATCGCCACCGCCGAGTTAGCGGTGGAGCCGGAAGAACCTGAGATTTCTGCGGAGCAGGTGAAGGAACATTTCAAGCAACTCGCTGTTGATTGGCGCTTTGCGGATGCGCTGCAATGGCTACGCGAGGCTCCTGACGATCCGTCTCTGCCCAAACGCAGCTCGTGGATCATGGTCACCGAAGACGCTGCGCTTTTCCTCAGCGAAATTGAGAAGTCGCTCGCCGCTGAGCCTTTCGTCGAAGAGCTGCTCATGAGCGACGGCAAAATGGCCCAAAGCGTGAGCGTTGATGCCAATGGGGAAATTCGTGCGACCCTGCAAAACGGCGAACTGCGCATGTGTGTGTGGAGCGATTTTTCACCGGACGCGATGATCGCCATCCACCGCATGTTGGTCAGAAAGCCGCAAAGTGAGGACGAGCGTTTTCGCCGCCACGAGTGCGCCATCGCATTTGACTGGCTGGTCGGGAATCGCGAGCGGGCGAGGTCTGCGGCAGCCATTCTTGCGCAAGGGAATCCTGCATTCAAACAGCGCTGGGAGACGATCTCGAATGCGCTTCCTGAATGAAAAAAGCCCGGAATGGCGAACCACTCCGGGCTAAACAACCCAATACTCCAAAGAAAACGGGTCGCTGATCTGGCGTCAGAACGTCCAGACCAGATCGAGTGTGAAACGATCATCTGTCACGCTGTCCTCCTCGTCGGTGAGCGGGAGTTCGTAGGCAAAGCCGACGTTTACCGAATCGGTAAGGCGCGAGCGGAAGCCGACTGCACCCGTGACGTAATCGCGATTGGTCCCGGCATTCACGGCACCGATGTTGAAGAAGTCGCTGCCTTCAAATTGGACGACCGCAGGCACCAAGCCCGTGACGTGGTCGGGGAAGTTTCCGGTGCCGTCACCGGCGTCGATGACATGGAACCAGTTCATTTCCACCAGCGGGATGAACCAACTGCAAATTTCATAACTGGCGTGAGCGCTGAGGAATGAGAGGGTGGATTGCTCGCTTGAGAACGGGATTTGAAATCCTGCGGAACCGGCGAATTGCCAG
>JBGSLX010000175.1:0-4054 GCA_041740475.1 Akkermansiaceae bacterium
CTCGATGTGCCGAACGGCAATCTGCTCGACCCAAAAGGCCTCTACAGCCGCTTTTTTTCGCTCAAAGAAGAGTCGCTCACGCGCTTCAACTCGCGCTTGATGCGCAACAACCTCACCAACTTTGATCGGCCACTTGCCCTGACCTACATTGAGGGTGATTACCAAGTCGAACAAGTGCGCACGCTGGGCGACGCAGATTTCATCACCCGCGGATTCGTCGTCCGTGCTCGTGCTTTAGTGAAACCCGACGATTTCACGAAGCCCGCGCCTTATCCAGTCGTGATCGATTATTTGTTCCCGACCACGGAGATTTCAGCCGCGAATGAGTTCCGCCCCGGCGATATTTTATCAGTCAAAAAAAGCCCGAACTGCGCGGCAATCATCCACATCGAGCATGTGACTGATGAAGATGACGCGCTCGTCTGCCTTACCGTCGCGCCCATTGCCTACGGTCCATACCGGGTGGGCGAAGACATTACGTTTCGCATCGAGCCACCGGATCGAGTGCAGCCAGCCGCGCAATTTCCGCTGTTTGACCCGCGATGAATATCAAGCGTTTGCCGCTTTGCGCAGCAAATTCAGGCGCTCACTCGCGGCTCCAGAGGCAATCATTTCTCGCGCCACCTCAATGCCGTCGCCCATGTTGTCCGCCAAACCTGCGCAGGCAATCGCTGCCCCGGCATTCATCAGCACCATGTCGCGTTTTGGCCCGGTCTCACGACCCGTCAGGATCGCTTCGAGAATGGCGGCGTTGACGGTGGCATCGCCGCCAGTCAGCTCATCGACTTCGGCGTGTAGCAGCCCGAAATCTCTGGGGCGCAGCTCCTCATCCTCCAAATCTTGATAAAGCCCCGCTTTGCAAATCCGTGTCGAACCCATCAGGCTCACCTCATCCACTGAGCGCCCATCGCCCGTGGTGCCATGCACGACCCACGCACTATCACGGCCCAAACGTTGCAATATCTCTGCAAACGCAGGACAGAGTTCGCGTGAAAAAACTCCCACCAACTGGCATTGCGGCCGTGCTGGGTTGAGCAGTGGGCCGATCAAATTGAAAATCGTCCGCACTTTGCGTGCCGCCAATTGTTTCCGCAATGCGGCCACTGCCTTGAATGCGGGGTGATACATCGGAGCAAACATGAAGCCGATTCCGGCCTGCTCGATGCAGTTGCGAAATTCGTCTGGCCCTAAGTCGATGCGAATGCCGAGCGCCTCTAATACGTCAGCACCGCCGCTTTTGGAGGTGATGCCGCGGTTCCCATGTTTCACCACCACCGCACCAGCCGCCGCAGCAACGAACATCGCCGTCGTGGAAACGTTGAAAAGATCGAGTTGATCTCCGCCAGTGCCGCAAACGTCGAGCGTCGGCCCCTCCAGATCTAGCAGACCCAAATGCGGGTCCAGAGCGTGATCCAGAAATGCCTCCACAAAACCGGCGACTTCTCCCGGAGTTTCTCCTTTTTGGGAAAGCGCCTCTAGCAGACGCTCTTTTTTTTCGTCTGAAACAGCGCTATCGAGCAGCAACTGCGCCGCAACCTCCACTTCCTGAGGTGAAAGTTCCTGCCCCTCTTGCAGATGATGAATCAATGCGTCCATGAGTGGTTTCTAGCGCCGATGCCGCTGAGGTTGCCAGCAAGAATGCCCGTAAAAAACCGCCGCTGGGCAATTCCGGCGGCGGTTTCTTGAAACAGTGATGATCAATGTTCTCGGCAGAACTGCTCGAAGCGGGTGAGTCCTTCGTTGAGGATATCCAGCGTCGTGCAGTAGCTCAGACGGATGCCTTCGTCATAGCCAAACGCAATCCCTGGAACGGTCGCCACTTTGTAGCGCGACAGCAATTTATCGCATAGATTCATCGACTTCAGTCCGGTGTTGCCCGTGTAAACGAAGAAGTAAAATGCACCTTGAGGCTCGACCACCCGGATGTTTGAGATGGCTTTCAGGCGAGAGAAAACAAACTGACGGCGCACGTCATACTCACCACGCAGATTTTCAATAAACGACTGATCGCCAGAAAGTGCCGCCACCGCGCCGTATTGAGAAAAGGTGTTGGCGTTGGATATCGTGTGATTCTGAATTTTATCGATGGCGTCTGCCAGCGGCTTCGGCGCGGCGGTATAGCCGAGACGCCAGCCAGTCATTGAGTAGGCTTTTGAAAAGCCGTTCACAGTGATGGTCAGGTTGTAAAGCTCCTCGCTCAACGAGGCGATTGAGACGTGCTTCGCATCGCCATAAACCAGCTTTTCGTAAATTTCATCGGAGAGTATGATGATATCTTCTTCGAGAGCGATTTCGCCGAGCGCACGGAGTTCGTCCTCGGTGTAAACCGCACCCGTGGGATTTCCGGGTGAGTTGATGATGACCATCTTCGTTGCTGGAGTCATCGCTTCTTCGAACTGCTCGGGAGTCATTTTCCAACCCGTCGATTCCTTCGTTTCCACCAGCACGGGTACGCCGCCTACCAAGCGGACCATCTCTGGGTAGGACACCCAGAAAGGCGTCGGGATGATCACTTCATCACCTTCCTCGATGACTGCGAGAATGGCGTTGAAACATGCCATCTTCGCCCCGCCCGTGACGCAAATCTGTCCCGGTGCGTACTTCAGGTTGTTATCAATCAGGAACTTCGCGGCGAGTGCCTCGCGCAGTTCAGGAATGCCGCCCGAGGGGGTGTATTTCGTCCGACCGTCCATCAAAGCTTGGATTGCGGCCTGTTTGATAAAATCGGGGGTGTCCACTTCTGGCTCACCTCCTGCAAGTGCGTAAACCTCCTCGCCTTTGGCGATCATGGCTTTTGCCTGTGCGGTGACGGCGAGAGTGAGAGACGGTGAAACCTTGGCAATACGGGATGAGATGCTGTCCATTTGAGATCGCGAATGTGGATTGGTTTCGCCCAAACGGTGGGGGCGATGTAGTTCGCGCTCCCACCCGGAAGAGCGGGCGACTTTCTGAGGCTTGCCCCATACCCGTGGCAAGCGAAATGAACGGGCGCGCGTATTGCGCCAATGATAAATGACACCGAATGGGTTGAGTCGTTGTGTCAGGATTCATGACACCCGGTGCTTGATTTGGTTTCGGTTTTTTGGGGTGGATTTGACAAGGTTTTCCGCTGGTGCGAAACGCAGTCCGCACCAGCGACCCCGCTTCCGGGTCGGGTTCTCCGGCCCGGGCCATCTCATCCAAACGGTCTTCTTCGATGTAATCGACGATGGTGAAGATCCTTCCCAACCGCTCTTCAATGTCCGCAGCAAGGTCCATTGGATCGAGACTGCGGCTGGTAGCGCGAAGTTGGATCTTGGTTTCCTCGCTGACTTTGGCGCAGGCCAGCAGCTGATCGCAGGGCGTGGCGGGGGTGTCGTATTTCTTCCGCACCTTGCTGCCGATCCTTTGTTTTTCAATGAGTTTTATCACCGGGGGTAAAGTGGTTGCGCAGGGTAACCAGGCTTTCTCGTAGAGCTCGTTGACTTGTTCCCGCAGCTCCAAATCACCGAAGCGTCCGTAGCCTAACAATTGCCGGATGTGGGTGAAGTTTTTCTGTTCGACGTGGGCCTGATCGTTCTTTTTGTAAGCACGCGAGCGGGTTCATTCGACGCTCCGGTTCCGCCGCAGCAGGTAGGCTTCGACCATTTCGTTGAGGAATTGATTCGCTTCGCTCACCCCTTCGGGGCACGTCGCGTTCGCTCCTGTCCATTTCCACTGCGCTACGATTCGCTGCCGTTGTCGCAGTCGAATCCTAACATGGGAAAGGGCAGCCGTTTCTCGATCCGCTCAAGACCCACGCGCACTTCGCCGCCGCTGTTGCCCCAGAGCGCTGCCAACTCGGTCCAGCCGCTGTGGAAGTCGGTGAGCGTGAGGCTCCAGAGAAACGCGCCGCTGCTGCTGCCGCCGCCGTGCGAAACCGTGTCCGCTTCGAACCAGCCCGGTTCGTCGAAGGCTTGGGGGCCGCAGCGGATCGGGACGAATTTCTGGATCCGGTTGCTGGCCCGGCCCGTCTTGCGCCCGTGGCGAGCTTGATAGCTGTCGATCCAAAGCGGCAGGGTTTGCTTGAGACGGG
>JBGSLX010000176.1:0-5969 GCA_041740475.1 Akkermansiaceae bacterium
CGCATCGTTTCCTTGATCGCTTCAAAGGCGGAACCGATCGGCACTTCATCGCAGCGGATACCCAGATGGCTCGCGAGTGCAAACGAATCGTCCACGCTGCCACGCGAGGAAAACGGACTCGGCATGGTCATTCCGTGGACATTTTGTGGACCGAGCGCGTCTGCTGCGATCACCGCCGTCAGTGCGGAGTCGATGCCACCGCTGAGCCCGAGACAAACCCCGGAAAACCCGCATTTCGTCACATAATCGCGCAAGCCGAGCACCAAAGCTTGGTAAATTTGTGCCGTCTCACAGTCGTCGAGCGGCGCGTCACTTTCCGCAGCCGCGAATGCATCGACTACTATGCATTTCTCGGTGAATCCGGGCATCTGCGCGAGGATGCGGCCATTTTTTCCCGCAACCAGCGAATGCCCATCGAAGATCAACTGGTCGTTTGCGCCGATGGTGTTGCAGTAGATGACAGGAACTTTCAGCCGCTGAGCGATGCCGCCGATCATTTCCCGCCGCTGGCTTGGCTTGCCGAGGTGAAATGGCGAGGCGCTCAGATTGACCAGTAAATCGATGCCTTTTTCCGCCAGCTCATCGACCGGATCGCGCTCATAAAATGGCCGCTGGAGATAATCCTCGGTCCAGATGTCCTCGCAGATCGTCACGCCGATTCGTTGGCCACGCCAATGGATCGGCTCGCACACTTCGCCGGGCTCGAAGTAGCGGCGCTCGTCAAAGACGTCGTAAGTCGGCAGCAGTGTTTTCCAGATGCGATGGCGGATTTCTCCCTGCTCCAGCCACGCGGCGGCATTGCGGAACGGCTTGCCTGGGCGAGTCGGGTGGTGGTGATCCACGTAGCCGACCAGCAGAGGAACCTCTCCAATTTCACCTGCTAGATAATCGAGTGCTTGCAGGCACTTCGGCACGAACTGCGATTTGAACACCAAATCGCGCGGCGGATAGCCGACCAGCGACAGCTCCGGCGTGAGCACCAAGTCCGCTCCCGCATCGAGGCACTCGCGGTAGGCGGCCATGATGCGTTTCGCATTGCCGGGAAAATCTCCGACCACGGGATTGATTTGAGCGATGCCAATATTCATGAGTCGCGCCACCAAACACCGCCACCCCCAGCCTGCAATCTGAAAAAGTAAATTGGAGCGAAGATGCGATTTTTCAGTCGTGCCAGCGATTGCCTGTCGTGTCAGGACTTTCTCATGAGCTTGCTGATGCCTGCGTCTTTGGACTCTGCGGATTTTCACCGTCTGGGTGGCAAGGGTGCGGCGCTGGCGCGATTGGGTGGGCTGGGATTCAAAGTGCCGCCTTGGTTCGCGGTGGAGCCGGAGGCGAAATGGAGTGAAGCCGAGCTGAGTGACGCGTTGGCAGGGATTGGCGAGGGTCTTTACGCAGTCCGCTCATCGGGGGCGATGGAGGATGGCGGCGGGCATTCGTTTGCGGGGCAATTCCTGAGTTTCCTTGAGGTGACGGCTGAGGAAGTGGCGGCGAGGATCGCGGGTGTTCGAGATTCTGCGAAAAGCGAAGGGATCCTCAGTTACTGCCGCGAGCAAGGATTGCCAGCGCCGGGCGTGCCGACGGTGCTGGTCCAGCGCATGATCGCACCGCGATGCGCGGGCGTGGCATTTAGCGCCGATCCGGTGTCTGGCAGGCGTGGCGTGACGGTCGTCTCGGCAGTCGCAGGCACGGGCGAGAAACTGGTTTCCGGCGAATGCGATGGCGAAACTTGGCGGATTTCCCGCGAGGCGAAACTCACCGAGCGCCCAAACGACGCGCTTCTCAGCGAAGCGGAGGCGATGGCAGTCGCAGAACTGGCGCATCGATGCGAGGCCGCTTGCGGACGCCCGCAAGACATCGAGTGGGCAGTCGATGGGGAAGGGGAGTTATGGCTTTTGCAGAGTCGCGCGATCACCACGCTTGGCCACACCGCCGATCCGGATGACACCTTGCGCGTCTGGGATAATAGCAACATCACCGAGAGCTACGGCGGAGTGACCACGCCACTCACATTTTCCTTCGCGCGGAGAATTTACGAATCTGTCTATCGAGAGTTCTGCAAAATCATGTCCGTGCCGAGCGAGCGCATCGTGCGTTCCGAAGAAGTTTTTCCGCAGATGCTCGGGCTGATCCGCGGTCGGGTTTATTATAATTTGCTGAGCTGGTATCGCTTGATCGCGTTGTTTCCCGGCTTCCAGCTCAACCGCGCATTCATGGAGCAAATGATGGGCGTGCGTGAACCGATGCCGGAGGAAATCGTGTGCCGCATCATCGCGGAAAATCAAATCAGCCGCCGCGCCGATGCGTTCGCGCTGGTCCGCACGGGCGTCGGGCTAATCCGTCAAAACATCGGATTGCCGCGCATGATTGCACGTTTCCAGACGCGTCTCGATCAGGCGCTCGCCGCACCACCTGTGGCCTTGGAACGGATGACTGGAGAGGAGTTGGTTGCGCACTATCGCCATCTGGAAAGCCAGTTGATGAAACGATGGGACGCGCCGCTGGTGAATGATTTCCTCGCGATGATCTACTACGGTTTGCTGCGCAGTCTGTGCGTCAAGTGGGCGGGGAATTCCAAGGGCACGCTGCAAAATGAGCTACTGCTCGACTGCGGAGAGATCATCAGTGCCGAGCCGCCGCGCCGGATCATGCGCATGGCCCGCATGGCTGCTGTAGTGGATGGATTGGGCGCACTTCTCGCCGAGCCATCGCTTCCGGTGGCGCGGAAAATGGATGCCGTTTCCCGCTCTCCAGAACTCGCCAGCGAGTTTGAAAAATATCTCGCGGATTTCGGCGACCGTTGTTTGGAAGAGCTCAAACTGGAAAGCCCGACCGTGCGCGATGATCCGGCGAGTTTGCTGATTTCCATCGGCTCAATGGCCATGCGCGGCGAAGTGACGGCGCTGCCGACTCAATCGCAAGCGCCATTTCCGCTGATCGTTAACCCGCTCAAGTGCATGATTTTCCGCCATGTGCTGCGGCATGCACAGGAGCGCGTTTGCTCGCGCGAAAACCTCCGCTTCGAGCGGACTCGGTTGTTTGGTCGCGTCCGTTCGATTGTGCGCGAGCTGGGAAAACGCATGCATGCAGATGGGATTCTGGAATCAGCCGATGATGTTTTTTACCTCGATCTCGGTGAAATCCTCGCCGTCTGGGATGCTACTGGAACGAGCGCTGCTCTCGGCGAGCTGGCACTGAAGCGTCGGGCGGAGTTTGCCGGATATGAGACGAGCGAAGCACCGCCGGACCGCTTCACGACGCGCGGGCCGGTCACGCGTTACCGCCAATATGAAAGTTCGCGTCCGGTGGTTGAAGAGGCTGGGTCGCTCACTGGCACGGGGGCCTGCCCGGGGCGCGTCACGGGCCGTGTGCGGGTGGTGCTCGATCCGCGCGGCGCACGCATCGAACACGGCGAAATCCTCGTCGCGCGCCAGACCGATCCCGGCTGGGTGGTGCTTTTTCCTGCTGCGGCTGGACTGCTAGTTGAGCGGGGCAGTTTGCTTTCGCACTCGGCGATTGTTTCGCGCGAGCTTCGTTTGCCCTGCATCGTTTCACTGCCAGGGATCACCCGAATTTTAAAAACTGGCGACCTTGTCGAAATGGACGGCGCGGCTGGAACGGTGAGAATCATCGAGTCATGACCCGTTCGGAAATCCAACATCGCGCCGACTTCACCACGATCCGCTATGCACAGTGTTGGGAAGATTCGCGTCTGCTCAGCGCGGCGCTCAAGCCGGCCGGACGCCACTGCCTAAGCATCGGTTCGGCTGGGGACAATAGTTTCGCGCTGCTGGCAGACGGCGCGGCATCGGTGACGGCGGTGGAGATGAACGCGGCCCAGATCGCCTGCATTGAATTGAGACGCGCGGCATATCTTTCACTCGAGTATCAGGAGTTCTTGCAGTTGCTGGGATCGCGACCATCGGCGAATCGCAGAGTGCTTTATCAAAAGTGCCGGGCTTTGCTGCCAGTTGTCGTCCGCAGTTTCTGGGACGCACGCGAGTACGATATCGAGCGCGGCATCGCATGCGTGGGTAGGTTCGAAGGCTACTTCACCATCTTCCGCAAGTGGGTTCTGCCGCTCGCTCATTCGCGCAAACGGGTGCTCGCGCTGTTGGAACCGCACACGCCGCAGGAACGGGAAAATTTTTACCGCGAGGCGTGGAACAACCCGCGCTGGAGATGGATTTTCCATGCGTTCTTTTCCCGCAAGGCAATGGGCGCGCTGGGACGCGATCCCGAGTTTTTTCGGTATGTGGAGGGCTCGGTCGCAGAACGAATCTTGGCAAGGACGCGACATGCTCTGGTCGTGCTCGATCCTGCGCAAAACCCTTATCTTCACTGGATACTCACCGGCACTCACGGTGAGATCTTGCCGGAAGCTTTGGCGGAGAAAAATTTCGGATTGATCCGTCAGGCGCTGGAAGCAGGGCGTTTGGAGGTGTTTCATGGGCCGATTGAAACGTTGATCGAACAACAGCCAGACCGCCGGTTCGACGCCTTCAATCTGAGCGACATCTTCGAATACATGAGCGAGGAAAACACGGCTCGTTTGTTGGCGAAACTGGTGAACTCTGCCAATCCCGCTGCAAGGCTGGCATACTGGAACATGCTCGCGCCACGCTCGCGTCCGGAGTCGATGGCGAAAGAATTGATCTCCTGCGACGAGGCGGCTGCGGCTCTGTTCGCGGAAGATCGTGCGTTTTTCTACAGTCGGTTCGTGGTCGAGGAGGTGCGTGCGTGACGCTGCACGAATGGCTGGTCGTTTCAGCGGTGTTGGCTGGGTTGCTGCTCGGCTTGCCTGCGGTGCGCTGGCTGGTTCTGCGCACCGGAGCATCCGCAGAAACCGCGCGTAAGTCGGTGCATGTGGCGATGGGGCTGGGCTGCGTGGTTTTTCCATGGGTCTTCGAGCGACCGCTGCCGGTTTGGGTGCTGGCGGGGATCGTCACGCTGCTGCTCGCGATGTTGCGTGCGGTTCCCTATTTGAAACACGGTGTGGGCTCCGCGCTGCACGGCATCCAGCGGCTTTCCTACGGAGAAATGCTATTCGCGCCAGCGGTCGCGGCGGTGTTTCACGGCTCGCAAGATCGGCCTTTGTTGCATGTCATCCCGATCAGTATTCTCGCCATTTCTGATGCGGCGGGCGCACTGGCTGGCACTCACTGGGGGCGCTGCAAGTATGGCTGCGGCGATGGTTTTAAAAGTGTGGAAGGCTCCACCGCTTTTCTCGTCACGGCATTTTTATGCATCTTCCTGCCGCTCCATTTCACTGGATATGTGGAGCCACCACGAGCGTTCTGGATCGCGCTGATCCTCGCGACATTGGCGATGATGGCAGAGGGAACCTCGGACCGCGGGTTTGATAATCTAGTGATTCCGGTCGGCTGTTTCTTTGTGCTGGAACGATTGTTGCCGTGCGAAACAGCGGCCTTGGTTGGGCGATTCGTGGCTGTGATTCTGTTGTTGGCGTTGGTTTTGTGGGGAGCGCGATGGTCCACGCTCAACGGCGCGGCGCTGCTTGGTGGAGCGCTTCTTGGTTACGCCTGCGTGGTGATCGCGGATTGGCGATTCGCGCTGCCGCCGGTCGCGGTTTTTCATCTGCCACGTCATCACGACCAGAAGACACAAGCTGACGCAGGATTTTGATCATCGGATGGACGCCGTGGTGGCACACAGCATCAGTTGCCTGCCATGGGTGTTTGCCACCGGCAGCGGTGCGGTATCCGTGTTCACTGGTCTGGCCGGGATTTCTTTCGCGATGGCAGTACAACTGGCAATGAACGTCTCATCCACTCGTGCATGGCTAGGACACGCCGCGCCAGAGCCGCTGCGCTCCACTTTCAAAGGTTGGCTGATCGCGGGAGTGCCGGGGCTGGTGTGGATCGCGCCACATTTCAAGAGTCTGCTGGCTGGATTATGGATCGCGCTTTTGCTGACGCCGTGGTTCGTTCTGCTGATGTGTCGCATCCGCC
>JBGSLX010000177.1:0-7612 GCA_041740475.1 Akkermansiaceae bacterium
CGCGAACTAAAGAGAGCCTAACAAAACACACACGCGGTCATCTCCGTCTTCTACAAAGAACTCCATCGCGAGTCGCTTCCTACTTCAAGGCAAAGCCAATTCAATATGCAGCTGCATGAATGTTTATTGCCGGGTTAATAATCAACAAATTATGAGTAAATGGAAGTTCCCATAAACGGGAAAAGAACTTTTCATACGTCATATTATCATCTGTCTCTTATTCCGAAAAGGCTTGTTATCTTTTACAACATTTCAAGAGTATGGGAAGCTATCAGTCCTGGATCGAGCTGGCTAAACACTACCCGATTCATGAAGTGGCTATAGGTCGATATTTCCCTTTTCTGAGTGTCGATTTGATGCACCATTTTTTAATTGACCTAAAATCAGCTCATGGCGCTGTCATATTGTATATTTCAAACAAAGATTTGAGCGCTTTTGTTCCTGCTTTTGATACATTGGAAGATTTTTTATATGAAACTATAACATGTAATAATACAGGGCAGGATATGAATATACTCAAACATAATTTGCCTGAGTATGCGCCTAGTCGCTTTTCACAACTTGCGCCCCCTGAAAGAGAATGAACCCAAGCTCCTACCAACAGCGTTAGTCAAACGCCTTGCCAGATTTTCCGTATGAGCAGGCAGGTTGCGCCGCCCTCAGAGTCATCTTTAACGACGAGCATCGCGGGCTTTGAGCAGTATTGCGGATTTTTTGGCGGCGGGCAGGATGCCCGCGCCACGGTGTGTGAAAATGTGGAATTGGCATTTCCAAGTGACGGGCAGCATTGTGTGAAATCGCCGCGACACTTGCCGCCGAGTATGAAAAGGCGACTGGGATCACGCCGCAAATTTTCGCCTCATGGCCGTCTCTCTGCGCGAAATTGGTTCAGTGAATTTCACCGCCCGCGAGTTCTAACCATGGCTGAAACTCCACGGGTACAGGCGACTCGAAATGATGGCGCTGCCCGCTAATCGGGTGTTCAAACGAGAGTTTCCACGCGTGAAGCATTAGCCGCTCTGGCAGAGTGGGATCTTTCATCGGCTTGCCGTAGATGGGATCGGCCAGAATCGGTGTTCCCTTGTGATGCAAATGGACGCGGATTTGGTGGGTGCGCCCGGTGTGAAGGTGGCAACGCACCAGCGCGGTGATCGTGGCGGCGTCAGTTGCTAGCACTTCGTAGTCCGTGATGGCCGCTTTGCCGCCTGGCGGATTGACGACGGCCATCTTTTGGCGGTTCACCGGGTGGCGACCGATGTGGGTGAAAATCGTGTCTTTGGCTGGCTTAGGGACACCGCAAGTCACGGCGAGGTAGATTTTCTCCATCGTGCTGCGTTCGGAAAACTGTGTGACCAGCGACTGGTGAGCCGCGTCGGACTTGGCCACTACCAAGCAGCCGGATGTGTCTTTATCCAAGCGGTGCACAATGCCCGGCCGCTCGACTCCTCCGATGCCTGAAAGTCTGCCTTCGCAATGGTGCAACAGCGCATTGACCAATGTGCCATCGGGATTCCCCGGTGCGGGATGAACCACCATGCCATGCGACTTGTTGAGCACCAAGAGGTCGTCATCTTCATACAAAATATCGAGCGGAATCGCCTGGGGTGCCGCATCCAGCGGCACCGCCTCGGGAATAGCGATGCCGATCAAGTCGCCAGTTTTAACCGCATCACGCGGCTTGGCTGGCTGGCCGTTGACGATGATGTATTGCTCGCGAATCAGCGTCTGAATGCGCGAACGCGACAACTCCGGCAAACGTCCAGCTAAGAACGCATCAAGACGCGCATGCGCTGCATCGGCGAGTATTTCCACGGCTTGAGTCTCCCCACCGGCCAATGCTCCGACAAGAAGAGTTTCCAGCCGTGAATTATGTGGGTGAACAAGAGATTTTGTGGGTTTTGACGGAATAAGGAGAAGGGGTTTGAAACCCCTTTCTTTCACGAATTACGAGAAACTTCCTGCCAGAAAAAGGGGGGGCAAACCCCTTCTCCATAGCCACATACGCCTCGCAAGGACGAGGAGCTCGCGCCCGCGAAACCGGAGGCTTGATTCATCGCATAGGAGAGGGGATGTGTGGTTCGGCACACGTTCATTTGCGCCACAACCATTCCAGTGTTTCGGGGAAGATGGCACCGCTGTGTTTGCCATTGTGGCTGCCTTCGCCCCAGACGGCTTTGTAGTCCCAGCCTGCGAATTTGAAAGCGGCGGCCATCTGTTGGTTCGCCAGCCACCAGCTACCATATTTGTTATCAAGGTCATTGGAGCCGTCTTGTAGGAAAACTCGCAGCGGCTTTCTTTCCCCACTGCGAATGAGATAGGGGTAGTGATAGCCGCCTCGGATGTTGGTAAAGCTGCCGATATGACTGACGACTTTGCGAAAGAGATCGGGTCTTTCCCATGCGGCGGTAAATGCGCAAATGCCGCCAGAGCTGTCGCCACAAATGGCGCGAAGGTTGGGATCGCGGGTGAGTTTCACGCTTTTGGCTACTTCAGGGAAAATCTCAGTCTCCAAGAACCGCGCATACGTGCCGTCTGGAGTATCATATTCGACACTGCGATTGCTTTTTAGACCGGCTGGATTTTTCCAATCTTGTGGCGTGGTGAGCTCGTCCGCAAAGACACCCGGATTGATCATGATGGCTGCCGTAATCGGCATTTTTCCCGCGTGGATCAGGTTATCAAATACCACAGGAACACGATAGTCACCGTGTTCGTTGGCAAAGGCATGACCATCTTGAAAGACCATCACCGCGATCTCTTGGTCTTTGTATTGTGCAGGTATATATAAATAAAACTCGCGAATAGTGCCCGGGTAGATTTGTGATTTGAATGTATGCTTCGTCACTTTTCCCTGAGGGACTTCGGCCTTGCGCACGGAGTCGGGTAGAACCGGATAAGTTTCCTCTGCCTGTAAAATAGCCATAGGAAGAAAAACTAGCAGAAACCATAAACTCGTGCGCATTCACCGAAGACGCGCCCACTCCATCTGTTTTTTCATAAAGTTGAATCGCACCCAGCTCACTTCACGCCTTTGAGGCGGCTGAACAACTTCTCTGCCGCAGCCTCCGAGTCGGAAATCGTGGCTTCGATGCTGTTGAGCGGATCGCCGAGAACCACGTTGAAGCTCACTCCGTTGCTTGGAGTGCTGGTTCCTGCGGTGTCTGGAACCGCTGCGGAATCGGTCCAAGCATCGGTCATTCCAAGGTCGCTGCTGTGCTGGACGTGGACTTCTGAGTCGCCGCGATTGGCGGCATTGAGCATGTTGAAGCTTAACATCAGGTCTGTGCCATTGCGGCTAACCGTGGGAAGATTCACTTGCGAGGTTGGAGTCGCTGCGCCTAGCAGCCACGCGAGGCCATTGTTCACTCCGTCGTGGTTCGCGTCGTCATCGAAGTTCACCTCAGGGCCCGCCCAAGTGACATAAGGATCCGTGGGTGCGATGAGGTTTAAGCGGAGCTCGGTGTTTCCATTGGCTTTCACCAGCTCATATCCCGGAACCGCCACATCAAGTGATGGCGTGCCGATGATGTTGGATGCCGTCATCAGCAAATGGCTCGGAAGTGCAGGCGTGCCAGTGATTTTCACTGTGCCGTTGGTTAAATCCAGTGAAGCCGTGGAAGTGGTGGGCGAGTCTAAGGTGAAACTCAGCGAGGCTCCTGTCGCCACGAGGATCGGCGAAGCGTGGCTGCCGCCGACGAGTCCCAAAGTGCCGAAATTGACTTGGGTCGTGCCCGTGTAGCCATTGATGCCCGAGAGCGCGAGAGTTCCGTCTCCGGTTTTGGTGAGGCCAGCCGATCCGCTGCTATTGGTGATGGCCCCGCTTAGAATCGCATCCACTGCCGCTGCGCCATCGTTGACTTGGATGGTCCGCCCGGCGGCGTTGAGGTTGATGGGGTTTTGGAAATCGACAGTGTGGGTGGCCGTGGAGTGCCCCAGAACCAGCGTGTTTTGCCCGGAGTTGAAAAACCCACCCGTGCCCCATGTGAGCATGGCACTCGCTCCACCAAAATTGACGGCTCGGTTGTCCTGATAGGCCGCGAAACCGCCATTCGCAGTGGTGAGAACGATTTGCCCGGCAGCGGGCGGCGAGGCGATGGCGCGAGTGAAATCGGCCGCCCCAAGCCCGATGATGCCGCCGTTGATCGTCAGCGCACTGGCGTCAGGAACAGCGGAGGCGTGGTTCAGTTGCAAGACCCCACCGGACGCGGAGGTGGCGCCGGCATAGAGATTCTCGCTGCTGAGAATCCAGCGACCTGTGCCGTTCTTGGTGAGGCTTGTGACGAGATTGGTGTTGCCGTTGATCACCACTCCGCTGATCTCGTTGGCATCCGTGTTGGTGCCGCCAAGTGTGATGTTTCGGGTGGTGGCAATATCGGGTGCAGTCGTGTTGAAGTTCGGATTGGTAAATTTCAAACCCGTCCCACCATTGGCACCATTTTGATTGAGCACGGCACCGCCATTGATATTTCCGCTACTACCGATGTTACCAAGGGTCAACTGACGGGCGGTCGTGTTTCCCATGCCGGTGTAATTCAAGATTCCGGTCTGACTTCCTTGGCCGATTCTGAGGCTCGCACCGTAACCCAGATTGCTCTCACCTGAATCGGCGATCTTGGAAACATTCACCGTTCCGTTTTCGATGATATTGATGCCGGTGTAGGTGTTGTTTCCAGCCAAGGTCCATGTCCCGCCACTGAACTTCTGGAAGGCGGTGACGTTGGATCCTGTGCCATTGGTCAATTGAGGAGCAAAGATGTTGTCGCCCGCATTGGTGCCTCCCAAGGCGAAGATTGACGTCCCCGTTCCACCCTGAGTGTTGGTGGCGGTCCCGGTGAAATGCAACGCGTGGGCGCTGCTCGCGTTGTTGTTGTCGATTCTGCCGGATTGCCCTGTGGAAATATTCAGGGCGAAGGCTCGATCAATCGTCCCGGAAGAGGTGCCGTTGATCGACAAGGTTCCTCCGGTCATGCCGATGGTATTGCCACTACCAATCGAACTGTTCACCCCGCTCGTCGCGATGCTCGTCGCAAACGTCTCGTTAAAGCCGTGGACATTCATTGCGCCGGAAAAGGAATTATTGGTGTTTTCCAAGCGCAGAGTGGATCCACCGTTTTTCGTGAGAGAACCCGTGCCACTGATCACTCCTGATACTGTCAGGTTATGGTTTCCTAAGGCTGCATTCCGATTCAAACTAAACGTGCGATCTGCGGTTAGCTCCATATTCAAGGATATGGTATCGGTGATGTTGCCTGCCACCGTGGGAGCGGCGGTGGTGATGTTGCCGCCGAGAATGATGCTCTTGCCGGCAAGAGTGAATCCAAGCGTTTTACCAGCGGAGACGTCGTTGGTGAATTGGATCGCTCCGGTGACTAGGTCAGACAGGTTGTTGTTGCTTGGCTGGTTGGCAGGATTTCCGGTGAAATTGAGGAGATTGCCATTCGTCGGCACGGAGTTGGGACTCCAGTTCGTGGCATCGTTCCAATTTGCATTCGTCGCTCCCGTCCAAGTATTTTCGCTGATTTCAAAATTGGCAGTGATCGTTTTATCCGCATCCATCGTGAGTGAAATCGAAGGATTGGTTGCAGTTGATGCGCCACTCCAGCCAGTGAAACGATAACCGGAATTGGCGGACGCGACCACGCTGACGGGAAATCCGTCGTCATATAAATTGCCACTAGTCGGTGAGACGCTGCCGCCTGTTCCTGCGCTGGTCGTGAGGGTGTATTGACGAATGAACGTGGCGGTCATGGTTTTATCGCTGTCCATCGTAAGCGAAATTGAAGGGTTCGTGGACGTTGATGCCCCACTCCAACCTACAAAACGATATCCTAGATCTGGTGTTGCGACCAAGGCCACGCTTGCACCGTCGTCATAGATCGCACCGGAGGCCGGTGAGACGCTGCCGCCTATTCCTGCGATGGTCGTCAGGGAGAACTGACGGATGAAATTGGCGGTTACCGTCTTGTCACTGTCCATCGTGAGCGAAATGGAAGGGTTCGTGGACGTAGATGCTCCACTCCAACCTAGAAAACGATATCCGGGATCTGGCGTTGCGACCAAGTCGGCGCTTGAGCCGTCATCATAGATCGCACCGGAGGTTGGCGAGACGCTGCCGCCGCTACCTGCGATGGTCGTCAGCGTGTAGGTGCGAATGAAGTTGGCGGTTACCATTTTATTTCCGTCCATCACCAGAGTCTGCGGTGTCGCGGCTCCGCTTAGGTCACCCGTCCATCCGCTAAACCGATAGCCAGAATTCGCGATCACAGAGACATCAACCGGTGTGCCAGGGGTGTAGTTGCCACCTGCGGGAGAGAGCGTGACCGTGCCGTGAGCGGCGGTGGTTGCTAGGGTGAACGTCTGAGTTGCTAAAGCCCAGTTGACTGCTGCGTCGAAGAGATTTTTGCCGTCATTGTTCAGACTTAGATATGTATCATTTTGGAGGAAAAGGTGAACTCTCCGGGCTGGAGCGATGCCGGTGAGCATTGCCGAGCCTACCTCATAAGCGTAGATGCAAGGGTGGTCGTTCGGTGTTAAAGTATTTAGACGAGCGATGATGATCGGGTTGCCACCGGGTTGTCCCCATGAAAAGCCACTGGTCGATGTGCCGGTCATGACTGGCCGAAGACCGTTGGATAACCCAGCCGCCAGCGGGTGACCGGCGTTCACCAGATTCAATGTTGATTGGCCCGTGGAGGTGCCTTGGGTGGCTCCAGACGTGAAAAGAAACTCGTCTTGAAGCGCCGTTTCCCAGTTGATGACGGGAACAGTCACATCGCGAAACTTCGTGCCGACACTCCCGGAAGCGACTGTTGATGAAACGATGACAAGGTCTTTCCCATTCGCATCGCCAGAAACGGATGCCGAAGCCGTGATCGGAGTCACGGTGTGTCCCATGGCTTCGAGGCGAGTGCGAATCGCGGTATCGCCACCGTTCAGGGCGCCCGCATCGCTGACCACCAACAAGATGTTTTTGTTCACAGGGGCAGCAATCGTAGGCACAAAATTTGCCGATACCGTTTTATCTGCATCCATTACTAGCAGCGCTGGATTGGAGGTCGATCCGGCTAGTGATCCGTTCCATGAGCTGAAGGAGTAACCAGCCGCAGGAACTGCGAGAACTTGAACGGATGTATTGCTGGCAAATTGACTCGCATGCGGAGTCGCGGAAACCGTGCCGGTGGTGACACCGCCTGCGGTAGAAGACTGCCTCGTCAGGGTGTAGGTCGTGTCTTTAAACAGCATGTTTGTAACAAACGCCGTTTCAAAAACACTCGGATTTGGCGGCACTGGCAGAGTCAGTGGTTGGCCAGCCGTGGTCACGTTGGCAAAGCTCCAAAATTGAGCTGGACCATGCTGCACGGCGAGAAGCCGATTTTGACGGGGAGAAGGAGGGTTCCTCAAGGTCCATGTGTTAGGATGGGTCATCGTGATGTTTTCCATCCGGATGCCAGCCCATCCTTTGAAACCCTCGGTGCTCACTTCATCGCCCTTGAAGCCGATCAAGTAGCGTTGTGGTCTGGGGTCTGTGATGCGGATGTTGCGGAACACCAAGTGCTGCGCGGTATTAAAGGTGCCATCTATATATTGCTTATTTCCGGGAATCGGTTGGGTC